>CBDCIZ010000002.1:0-40939 GCA_965217685.1 Aurantimonas sp. | reverse complement strand
GGCAAGGACAAGGGTCGGACGGGCACGATCCTGTCGGTCGCGCCGAAGGACAACAAGGCGGTGGTCGAGGGCATCAACGTCGCCATCCGGCACACCAAGCAGAGCCAGACGACGCAGGGCGGGCGCATCCCGAAGCCGATGCCGATCGACCTGTCGAATCTTGCGATGGTCGATGGCAATGGTCGCGCCACGCGCGTCGGCTTCCGCGTCGAGGGCGACAAGAAGGTCCGGTACGCCAAGACGACGGGAGACGTGATCTGATGCTCGACGAAACCACATACGTGCCCCGGCTCAAGGCTGCCTATCTCTCGACCATGCGTCCGGCGATGAAGGAGGCGTTCGGCTACCGCAACGACATGCAGATCCCTCGGCTCGACAAGATCGTGCTGAACATGGGCATCGGCGAGGCGGTGAAGGACACTAAGAAGGTGAAGTCCGCGCAGGGCGACCTCTCGACGCTTGCCGGCCAGAAGGCCATCGTGACCTACGCGAAGAACTCGATCGCTGGCTTCCGGGTTCGCGAGGACATGCCGCTCGGCTGCAAGGTCACTCTGCGCGGAAGCCGGATGTACGAGTTCATCGATCGGCTCATCAACGTGGCGCTGCCCCGCGTGCGCGATTTTCGCGGCGTGAAGCCCACCTCGTTTGACGGCCGGGGCAACTATGCGATGGGCTTGCGCGAGCACATCGTCTTTCCCGAGATCGAGTATGACAAGGTCGACGAGATCTGGGGCATGGACATTATCATCTGCACCACCGCGAAGACCGACGCGGAAGCCAAGGCGCTGTTGAAGCAATTCAACATGCCCTTCACGAGCTGAGCGGGAGCAAGCACATGGCCAAGAAATCGATGATCGAGCGCGAGACGAAGCGCCAGAAGCTCGTCAAGCAATACGCCGGCCGCCGGCTTGCGCTGAAGAAAACCGCCGCCAACCAGGAATTGTCGGTCGAGGAACGCTTCAAGGCGAACCTCAAGCTCGCGGAACTGCCCCGCAACTCGTCTGCGACGCGGCTCCACAACCGATGCCAACTCACCGGGCGACCGCACGCCTACTACCGCAAGCTCAAGCTCTCGCGGATCATGCTTCGCGACCTGGCCTCGTTCGGGCAGATTCCCGGCATGGTCAAGTCGAGCTGGTAGGGGGCGCAGATGTCAGTCAACGATCCGATCGGCGACATGCTGACCCGCATCCGCAACTCGCAGATGCGCGGCAAGTCGACCGTCCGAACGCCGGCTTCGAAGCTTCGTGCCTGGGTGCTCGATGTGCTGGCCTCCGAGGGTTATATCCGCGGCTACGAGCGTTCGGTGAGCGCTACGGGGCTGCCGGAACTCGAGATCAGCCTCAAGTACTACGAAGGCGTGCCGGTCATCCGCGAGATCAAGCGGGTGTCGACGCCCGGCCGGCGGGTCTACATGTCGGTCCGCGATATCCCGTCCGTGCGGAACGGGCTCGGTGTCTCGATCGTCTCAACACCCAAAGGCGTCATGTCCGACGCCTCGGCACGCACCGCCAACGTCGGCGGCGAAGTGCTCTGTACCGTGTTCTGAGGGAGGACGGCATGTCTCGCATCGGCAAGAAACCCGTCACGCTCCCGAGCGGTGTCACCGCGGCGCTGTCCGGCCAGACGGTCGAGGTCAAGGGGCCGAAGGGTACACGCAGCTTCACGGCCACGGACGACGTGACGATCGCGGTCGAGAGTGGGGAAGTGCGGATCACGCCGCGCGGAACCTCGCAGCGCGCGCGCTCGCAGTGGGGCCTGAGCCGCACGATGGTGGCCAATCTCGTGCAGGGCGTCACGGGCGGCTTCCGGCGCGAGCTTGACATCAACGGCGTCGGCTACCGCGCGGCCGCCCAGGGGCGCGTGCTCAAGCTTTCGCTCGGGTACAGCCACGAGGTGAATTTCGACGTACCGGAGGGCGTGACGGTCACGACACCCCGGCAGACCGAGATCATCGTCGAGGGCATGGACCAACAGCTCGTCGGGCAGGTCGCGGCGAACATCCGTGCCTGGCGTGGTCCCGAGCCTTACAAAGGCAAGGGCATCAAGTACCGGGACGAGACGATCTTCCGCAAGGAAGGCAAGAAGAAGTAAGGACGCGAGAGATGGCAAACAGCAAACGCGAGCTGTTCATGAAGCGCCGCCAGCGCGTTCGGAACAAGCTCCGCAAGATGGCGAACGGGCGTGCCCGGCTTTCGGTGCATCGGTCCAGCAAGAACATCAGCGTGCAGCTGATCGACGACGTGCGCGGTGTGACGCTGGCGGCGGCGTCGTCGCTCGAGAAGGATCTCGGCGTCGTCGGGCACAACAACATTGAGGCAGCCGCGAAGGTCGGCGCGGCGCTGGCGGAGCGCGCGAAGGCGGCAGGGATCGAGGACTGCTATTTTGACCGTGGCGGCTTCCTCTTCCACGGGAAGATCAAGGCGCTCGCAGACGCGGCGCGTGAAGCCGGCCTGAAGTTCTAGGAGACCGACATGGCAAGAGACGACAACCGCCGGGACCGCCGTGACAGCCGCGACGAGAACCCCGAGTTCGCCGATCGCCTGGTTGCGATCAACCGTGTTTCCAAGACGGTGAAGGGCGGCAAACGGTTCGGCTTTGCGGCACTCGTCGTTGTCGGCGACCAGCGTGGCCGGGTCGGGTTCGGTAAAGGCAAGGCCAAGGAAGTGCCGGAGGCGATCCGGAAGGCGACCGAGCAGGCCAAGCGGTCGCTCATTCGGGTTCCCCTTCGCGAGGGCCGGACGCTGCACCACGATACCAACGGCCGGCATGGCGCGGGCAAGGTCGTGATGCGCGCGGCGACGGCCGGGACCGGGATCATCGCCGGCGGCCCGATGCGGGCCGTCTTCGAGATGCTCGGGCTGCAGGACGTGGTGGCGAAGTCGCTCGGCAGCCAGAACCCCTACAACATGATCCGCGCGACGATGGACGGGCTGAGCCAGGAGTCGTCGCCGAGGCTCGTGGCGCAACGGCGGGGCAAGAAGGTCGCGGACATCCTCCGGCGTCCGGACGCGCCCGAGGGCGCCGACATCGCCGAGCCAGTGGAGGCCTAGAGATGGCGAAGACGATTGTCGTACAGCAATACGCCTCGCCGGTGCGCCGGCCGGCCGTGCAGCGGCAGACCCTGATTGGGCTTGGGCTGAACAAGATCCGCCGCACCCGCGAACTCGAGGATACCCCATCGGTTCGCGGCATGGTCTCGGCGATCCCGCATCTGGTGAAGATCATCGAGGAACGCGGGTAAGCGACCCGCCACGCCGCGTGGGCATGGGGCGTCGCTTCCCCGAGCCTCTCCGGCACAGGAGACAAGCGACATGAAATTGCACGAACTTCACGACAATCCCGGCGCCACGAAGAAGCGCAAGCGCGTGGCCCGTGGTCCGGGCTCTGGCTCGGGCAAGACCGCGGGGCGGGGCATCAAGGGACAGAAATCCCGCTCGGGCGTCGCGATCGGGGGCTACGAGGGCGGGCAGATGCCGCTCTATCGGCGGCTGCCGAAGCGCGGCTTCACCAAGCCAAACCGCAAGGAGTATGCGGTCGTCAATCTCGGCTTGATCCAGAAGTTCGTCTACGCGGGCAAGCTCGATGCCAAGGCGGCGCTCGACGAGGACGCGCTCGTTGCGTCCGGGCTGGTGCGTCGCAAGCTCGATGGCGTGCGCGTGCTTGCCAAGGGTGCCATCGGCATCGCCCTGACGCTCTCCGTAACCGGCGCCTCGCAAGCCGCGATCGATGCGGTCAGCGCGGCAGGTGGCACGTTGACGGTGAGCTCTCCAGCCGCGCCGGAGCACGCGACTGCCGAATAAGAGGTTGTGAGCCGGCACCCTGCCGCTTACATCATGCTAGGTTTCTGGGCGCCGCCGACCGCAAACCGGTCCGGCGGCGCTGCAATGAGAGAGGCGACGCATGGCATCCGCAGCTGAACAGATGGCCGCGAACCTCAACTGGGGCACGCTCGGCAAAGCCACGGACCTGCGCCAACGCATCCTCTTCACGCTCGGCCTCCTCATCGTGTACCGGCTTGGCACCTACATCCCGGTGCCGGGCATCGACGGCGCGGCGCTGCGCGACTTCATGGCGACCGCTGGCGCCGGCCTCGGCGGCATCTTCAACATGTTCACGGGCGGCGCGATCAGCCGGATGGGCATCTTCGCCCTCGGCATCATGCCGTATATCTCTGCCTCGATCATCGTCCAGCTCCTGTCGTCGATGGTGCCGCAACTGATGGCATTGAAGAAGGATGGCGAGGCGGGCCGAAAGAAGATCAACCAATACACCCGGTACGGCACCGTGCTCCTCGCGACCTTCCAGGCCTATGGCCTCGCGGTCAGCCTCGAAGCCGGAAGCCTCGTGCATACGCCGGGCCCGTTCTTTCTCATGGCGTGTGTCATCACGCTCGTCGGCGGCACGATGTTCCTGATGTGGCTCGGCGAGCAGATCACCGCGCGAGGCATTGGCAACGGCATTTCGCTCATCATCTTCGTCGGCATCGTCGCGGAAATCCCGACGGCGATTGCCCGGTTCCTCGCGCAGGGCCGGTCGGGTGCGGTGTCTCCGGTGCTCATCATTGGCGTCATCGTGATGGTCGTGGTGGTGATCGGCTTCGTCGTGATGATGGAGCGGGCGCTGCGGAAAATCCACATCCAGTACCCGCGACGGCAGGTCGGCATGAAGGTTTACGATGGCGGCACCTCGAACCTGCCGATCAAGGTCAACCCGGCGGGGGTCATCCCGGCCATCTTCGCGTCGTCGCTGCTGCTGCTGCCGACGACCGTCGCGACGTTCTCCGGCGGCACGAGCGGCCCTGTCATGTCGACGATCCTGGCGTACTTCGGGCCCGGACAGCCGCTTTATCTGCTCTTCTATGTCGCGATGATCGTGTTCTTCAGCTACTTCTACACTGCCAACGTCGCGTTCAAGTCGGACGACGTGGCCGACAATCTCAAGAACCAGAACGGCTTCATCCCCGGCATTCGTCCGGGAAAGCGGACCGAGGAGTATCTTGACTATGTGGTGGCGCGCATCCTCGTTCTCGGCTCGGGCTACCTCGCGCTCGTCTGCCTCTTTCCCGAGATTCTCCGGCACCAGTTCGCGATCCCGTTCTATTTCGGCGGCACCTCGGTGCTGATCGTCGTCTCGGTGACGATGGACACCATCAGCCAGATCCAGTCGCATCTCCTCGCGCATCAATACGAAGGTCTGATCGAGCGCTCGCAGCTCCGTGGCCGCCGGCGCCCAGGCGAAAAACCGGCCGTGAAAACGCTGGCCAAAAAGGCGCCGGCGCGGCGATGAACATCATCCTTCTGGGCCCGCCAGGGGCCGGAAAGGGCACTCAGGCGCAGCTTCTCGTTCACGAGCGCGGCCTGACCCAGCTCTCCACAGGAAACATGCTTCGGGACGCGCGCGTATCCGACACCGAGATGGGACATCGTGTTGCCGCGGTGATGGATCGTGGCGACCTTGTGACCGACGACATCGTGATCGGCCTTATCGAGGAGCGCCTGCACACCAATCAGGGTGCAGGCATCATATTTGACGGGTTTCCGCGCACCCTCCCCCAAGCCGACGCGCTCGGTGCGCTTCTCGAGCGTTCCGGCGAAGCACTCGATGCCGTGATCGCCATGAATGTCGACGATGCCGTGCTCGTCCGCCGCATTGCCGGCAGGTACACCTGCGACAACTGCAAGACGGTCTATCATGACGAGACGCGGCCCACGAAGGTGCCGGGGATCTGCGATGTCTGCGGATCGACCGACCTCGAGCGCCGAGCGGACGACACCGAAGACGCGTTTCGTCAGCGGCTCATGGAATACTACAAGAAAACGTCTCCGCTGATCGGCTACTACTATGCGAAGAACATGCTCGATCAGGTGGACGGACTCGGCGAGATCGGCGCGGTGCGGGCCGCGATCGAAAGTGTCTTGACATCCTCTTGACGGCCAGGACGAAACCCAATAATCCACACCGTCTTGTCGACGTTCGAGTCTGAAGGTGCGCCCAAGGCCGCATCGGTCCGACCGAGTCTGAGCCACTTCTGACGTGGCAGTTGTGAAAAAAGGTTCCGGAACGACGGAACCGCAATCAAGGGGCTTCCTACGCATGGCACGCATCGCTGGCGTCAACATTCCGACCGGAAAACGTGTTCCGATCGCGCTGACTTATATTCACGGCATCGGGCCGACTGCCGCGGCGGACATCTGCGCTTCCGCCGGTATCGAGACGAATCGCCGGGTCAACGAACTCTCCGACGCGGAGGTTCTGGCGATCCGGGAGTATATAGACGGCAACCTCACGGTCGAGGGCGACCTTCGCCGCGAAGTGTCGATGAACATCAAGCGGCTGATGGACCTTGGCTGCTACCGCGGCCTCCGTCACCGCCGCAACCTGCCGGTCCGTGGTCAGCGCACGCATACCAACGCGCGAACCCGCAAGGGCCCGGCGAAGGCCATCGCCGGCAAGAAGAAATAGGGGACGGGCATGGCACGCGACAAGACGCGCGTTAAGCGCAAGGAACGCAAGAACATCGCCGCCGGCGTGGCGCATGTGAACTCGTCGTTCAACAACACCAAGATCCTGATTTCCGACGTGCAGGGCAACGCGATCGCCTGGTCGTCAGCGGGTACGATGGGCTTCAAGGGGTCGCGCAAGTCGACACCCTACGCGGCGCAGATGGCGGCGGAAGACGTCGGACGGAAGGCGCAGGAGCACGGGGTCAAGACGCTCGAGGTCGAGGTGCAGGGCCCGGGATCGGGACGCGAGTCGGCGCTGCGTGCGCTTGCGGCGGCTGGGTTCAGCATTTCTTCGATCCGGGACGTGACGCCGATGGCCCACAACGGCTGCCGGCCACCCAAGCGCCGCCGGGTCTGAGCCCCGCTACACATCCCACCGGGCTGCGCCATGTGCGCGGCCCATTTCGCATTTGATCCTCGGGCGTTTCCGGCTTGGGACATGGGCAGGAGACAGGTATGGAGGCATATCGCATGATTCACAAAAACTGGCAGGAGCTCATCAAGCCGACACAGCTTGACGTGAAGCTTGGCAATGATGCGGCGCGTCAGGCAACGGTCGTTGCCGAGCCGCTCGAGCGCGGCTTTGGTCTCACGCTCGGCAACGCGCTTCGACGGGTTCTGATGTCGTCGCTTCAGGGTGCCGCTATCACGTCGATCCAGATCGACAACGTGCTCCACGAGTTCTCGTCGGTCGCCGGCGTCCGCGAGGACGTTACCGATATCGTTCTGAACCTCAAGGGGGTCGCGATCCGCATGGATGTTGACGGCCCGAAGAGGTTGTCGATCTCGGCGAAGGGGCCCTCGGTCGTCACGGCGGGCAACATCACGACGTCCAGCGGGATCGAGATCCTCAACAAGGACCACGTGATCTGCCACCTCGACGACGGCGCGGATGTCTTCATGGAACTGACGGTCAACACCGGGAAGGGCTACGTCGCCGCCGACCGGAACCGCCCCGAGGATGCCCCGATCGGTCTCATCCCGATCGACGCAATCTACTCGCCGGTCAAGAAGGTCAGCTACGAGGTGCAGCCGACCCGCGAGGGCCAGGTGCTCGACTATGACAAGCTGACGATGAAGGTGGAGACGGATGGGTCGCTCAGCCCCGACGATGCGGTGGCTTACGCCGCACGCATCCTTCAGGACCAGCTGTCGATCTTCGTCAACTTCGACGAGCCCGAAAGCGCGACGCGGATGGAGGATGAGGATGGGCTCGAGTTCAACCCGCTTCTCCTGAAGAAGGTCGACGAGCTCGAGTTGTCGGTGCGGTCGGCGAACTGTCTCAAGAACGACAACATCGTCTACATCGGCGACCTCATCCAGAAGACCGAGGCCGAGATGCTTCGGACGCCCAACTTCGGGCGCAAGTCGCTTAACGAGATCAAGGAGGTGCTTTCGGGCATGGGTCTGCACCTCGGCATGGATGTCGAGGACTGGCCGCCGGAGAACATCGAGGATCTCGCCAAGCGGTTCGAGGATCAATTCTAGTGGGTGGGGCCTTCGGGCCCCGCTGATGTGATGGGCCATCGCCCCAAGGAGAGCGCGCCGACGTGACGGCCGCCCGGACAAAGCAAAACGGACCTGAAGGATGACATCATGAACCACGGCAGCGGCTATCGCCGTCTCAATCGAACCCACGAACACCGCAAGGCGCTGTTTGCCAACATGGCAGGATCGCTCATCGAGCACGAGCAGATCAAGACGACGCTGCCGAAAGCGAAGGAGCTCAAGCGTATCGCCGAGAAGCTCATCACGCTCGGCAAGCGCGGCGACCTGCATGCCCGGCGCCAGGCCGACGCGCAACTGAAGCAAGACGCGCACGTTGCCAAGCTTTTCGACGTGCTCGGGCCGCGCTACCAGTCCCGGGCCGGCGGCTGCGTTCGCGTGCTGAAGGCCGGATTTCGTTACGGCGACATGGCGCCAATGGCGATCATTGAGCTCGTCGACAGGGACCACGGCGCGAAAGGCGCCGGTGATCGTGCAAGAATTGAGGCAGAGGCCGGTTCGAATTCGGACTGACCGCCGTGCGATCGTCGGCAAATGTCTAAAATTCGTTTGAAAACCCCGCTTGTGAAGCGGGGTTTTTACATTTTTGCAACTGCGCTCGACCATTTCCGTTTGCAGGGCGGAAACTCAGCGTGTCGCGCGCACCGTACACCGCAAAATTCAGCGCCCGAATACGCGAGCAATTTCAACGCGCTCCGAAAAATTTAGCATCGAGACGCAATCGCGTTTTCGCGGTGATATGCGCATGCGGGCGGAAAAGACCCGCTCGCATGCGCCCTCGTGGGTGCCGCGACGCTACAGTTGACCCAGACATGTGCAACTTATCTAAAAAGACATGTCTGTTCGGTACGCCTTCGATCTTGATCTGTACGAGTTGTCGCTGCTGTCTCCGGCAGGATATTTCGTCGGCTTGCACATACGCTTCGCCGCGCCGCTGATCACGTTCCAATCGTACAGCCGCGACTGGGTCGATCACTATACCGAACAGGCCTATGCGCTCCGCGACCCGATGGTCGCCTGGGGCTTCTCGACCACCGGCACGACGCGGTGGAGCGAGATCACGATCCCCGATCCATTCGAGATCTTCCGGCAGGCTGCCGAGTTTGGGATGGTCTACGGCATGTCTGTCGCCTGCGGCGTGATCGGTTCACGCACCATCGCGGGCGCTGCACGTCCGGACCGAGAATTCAACGATGACGAGATCGGCCGGTTCGGCACGATCGTCAAGCGGCTCCACGAAATGACGGAGCCTCCAGGAAGTCTCACCAAAGCCCAGATCGAAGCCTTGCGCCTCATCGCGGCCGGAGATCGGCATGCTGCTGCGGCTGCAAAGCTCAACATATCCGAAAGCGCGCTTAAAGCGCGGCTCAATTCGGCACGGGTGCGGCTGCTTGCCCGCACGACGGCCGAGGCGATCCAGCGCGCCAAGGACTACCGGCTGCTCTGAGCGGTCATCGCCATTGCAGCAAGTTTATCAAGTTTATCAACCAGCCGGGGAAGACCACCATGCAGACCACGACCCTCTCCTTCGAGAACATGCACAACCATGGCGAGCTATTCGCGAACTTGTTGCGCGCACGGCGACAGTCATTCATCGTTCAGAACAAATGGGATCTGCCAGAAGCCCTCGGGATGGAGTACGACCAGTACGACACCCCGGCGAGCCGCTGGATCGCCGTTCACGAGTTCGGCCAGATCCTCGCGGGAATCCGGCTCACGCCCACGACGGCGCGCTGCGGCATCTACACCTACATGATCCGTGACGCGCAGCGGGGATTGCTCGATTCCATCCCGTCGGACCTGCTCTATGACGAGGCGCCGGTCGCCGAGAACGTGTGGGAGTCGTCCCGCGTGTTCGTGGCGCATTCGACGCCGATGGGCATCCGGCGTCGCGTCCACGCGTATCTCATCACCGAGATGATGAAGAGCGCGCGAACGCTCGGTGCCACGCGCGTGCTCGGCCTCATTCCGGCGAACTGGCCGCGTTGGGCGAGCCGCTGCGGGCTCGACGCCCAAGGGGCAGGGCGGGTCATGCACATCGATGGCGTCGACAACCAGTGCGTCTCGATCAACCTTTCGGGCAACCTGCACTAACGCAGGCGAGACTTCCGAGCCGCCCGCTCTTTCGCGGCCGCGGGTCGCTCTGCATCGCAACGGCGCGGCCCTTCGGGGCCGCCCGCATCCGCATGACGCGATCCAAGCGGGATTGCGTGGGCCGCGCGGGACGGCCCTTTCAACCGGTCCACGCCAGGCATACGTTGACGCCATGTCGGATCTCTTCGATCTTCCCGCAGCGGTGACACCCGAGTTTGCTCCCAGAGATGCGGACACGCGGCCGCTTGCCGATCGCCTGCGACCGACGCGCCTGTCCGATGTCGTCGGGCAGGCACGAGCGCTTGGTCCCGACGGGCCCATCGGCACGATGGAACGAGGTGGCGCCTTTACCTCGTTCATCCTGTGGGGCCCTCCCGGCGTCGGCAAGACGACGATCGCGCGCCTCGTCGCGTCTGCGACAGGGCTTCACTTCGTTGAAACGAGCGCAATTTTCACCGGCATCGCGGATCTCAAGCGGATCTTCGAGGCCGCGCGGATCAGGGCGGGCAACGGTCGTCGCACGCTTCTCTTCGTCGACGAGATCCACCGCTTCAATCGCGCGCAGCAGGATGGCTTTCTGCCCTACATGGAAGATGGCACGATCGTGCTGGTCGGCGCCACCACGGAGAATCCGTCATTTGAGTTGAATGCAGCGCTTCTCTCCCGGGCGCAGGTCGTCGTGCTCGACCGGCTCGACGCCGAGGCTCTCGGTCGTCTCATGTCGAGGGCCGAGACGGCGCTCGGCGGAGGTCTCCCGCTCACGCCACAAGCGCGGGAGCAACTCGTCGCGATGGCGGACGGCGACGGCCGGGCGCTGCTCAATCTCGTCGAGCAGGTCGCCGCCTGGCCCGACGCCGGGCCGGTCGAGCCCGCCGACCTCGCACGGCGTCTGCAACGGCGCGCAGCGCAGTACGACAAGTCCGGCGACGCGCATTACAACTTGATATCGGCGTTGCACAAATCGGTCCGGGGCTCGGACCCCGATGCCGCGGTCTACTGGCTCGCGCGGATGATTGAGGGCGGCGAGGATCCGCGCTACCTCGCGCGTCGCCTGACCCGGATGGCGGTGGAGGACATCGGTCTGGCCGATCCAAGGGCGCAGTCGGTTTGCCTGGAAGCCTGGTCGGTCTACGAGCGCCTCGGCAGCCCCGAGGGGGAGCTCGCCTTGGCCGCGGCCGCGATCTACCTTGCGCTGGCACCGAAATCCAATGCGGCCTATCGAGCCTGGGCTGCGGCTCGCACGTTCGCGAAGGCGACGGGCTCCCTGGCGCCTCCGAAACACATTCTCAACGCGCCTACCGGGCTGATGCGCGAGCTGGGCTACGGCGCGGGGTATGCCTATGACCATGACTCCCCGGACGGGTTTTCGGGTCAGGACTATTTTCCGGAAGGCGCGGGCCGGCACATCTTCTACGCTCCCGGTGCGGCGGGCTTCGAGCGCGACCTTGCCGCGAGGGCTGCTCGTTACGCGGCGCTCCGGTCCGAGCGGGAGGAGCATGACCGCTGACCTCATCAAGGTGGCGGCGGGCGGCGCCGTCGGTGCGTCGCTGCGCTATCTCGCCAACGTCGGAGCGCTCCGGCTCGCGGGACCGGGCTTCCCGGTCGCGACTCTCTTCGTCAACGTCACTGGCTCGTTCCTGATCGGGGCGTCGGTCGTGATCTTCGCGCATGTCGGCGGCGCTCGGCTCGCGCCGCTGGTCGTCACCGGGATCCTCGGCGGTTTCACGACCTTTTCGGCCTTCTCGCTCGACACGCTCGTCCTCTTCGAACGCGGCGATGCGGGTCTGGCGTTGCTCTACGTCGCGGGCTCGGTCGGGCTTTCGCTCGCCGCGGTCGCGCTCGGGCTCGCGACGGCGCGGGGGCTCGTCGCATGACCGGCGTGCAGGCGATCGCGGTCGGCGCCGATGAGGCCGAGCAGCGGCTTGACCGCTGGGTGCGGCGGCACTACCCGCAAGTGACCCAAGGCCGGATCGAGAAGCTCTGCCGGAAGGGCGAGATCCGCGTCGATGGTGGTCGGGTGACGGCTGCGAGCCGGGTCGCGCCCGGGCAGACGGTGCGCCTGCCGCCGCTTCCCGACGCCGACGCGCCGGCACCGACGGCGGCAGGCACGAACGCTGCCGACGCCGCGATGATCCGGGCAGCGGTGATCTACCGGGACGATGACCTCATCGTGCTCGACAAGCCGCCCGGCCTCGCCGTGCAGGGTGGCAGCGGCCAGACGAGGCATGTCGACGGCATGGCCGACGCCCTGCGCTTCGATGCAGCGGAGGCGCCGCGGCTCGTCCACCGCATCGACCGCGACACCTCGGGTGTCTTGCTCCTGGGCCGGACGCAGCGCGCCACCGCGTCGTTGGCGGCGGCCTTTCGCGACCGACGGACCAGGAAGATCTACTGGGCGGCGCTTGCAGGCGTGCCGCAACCGAAGGCCGGCACCGTGCGCTACGGTCTTGTGAAGGCACCCGGACACGGATCGCGCGGCGAGGGCGAGCGCATGACCTGCATTCATCCCGATGCCGTTGCCGGAACGGAGGGCGCCAAGCGCGCGACGACCGATTACGCGGTGCTGTCCTCGGTTGGCAGGCGTGCGTGCTGGGCAGCACTCGTGCCCGTCACCGGCCGCACGCACCAGCTTCGCGCGCACATGGCCGAGATCGGGCACCCGGTCGTGGGCGATGGCAAGTATGGCGGCTCGGGCCAGGAGAACCAGGGCGACGGCTGGGGCGCGCAACTCGGTGGCGAGATCAGCCGCAAGCTTCATCTTCACGCGCGAAGCCTCACGATCCTGCACCCCGGAAAGAACGTGCCGATGACCTTCACGGCACCGTTGCCGCCGCATATGGCGCGAACCTGGGAGACGTTCGGGTGGGATCCCGCCGATGTCGCGGCGGATCCGTTCGCAGAGGACGCATGAGCGCGGGCTGGGCTCCGAAGCGGTTCTGGTCGCGCAGTGCGGTCGTGCCGCTCGACGGCGGCTTCGGCGTGACGCTCGACGCGCGGGACCTCCGCACGCCGGGGCGCGCGCAACTCGTGCTTCCGACACGCGCGATGGCGGAGGCGATCGCGACGGAATGGGACGCGCAGGGCGACAGGATCGACCCGTTCCAGATGCCGATAACGCGCGCCGCGAACTCCGCGATCGACAAGGTGGCGGTGCAGCGCACGGAGGTCGTGGCGCACCTGGCGGCCTATGGTGACGCGGACCTGATCTGCTACCGTGCCGCGGCCCCTGCCGGGCTGGTGGCGCGGCAGGCGACTGCCTGGGATCCGCTGCTCGACTACGCGGCCTCGCTGGGAGCGCCGCTGCGAGCGGTCAAGGGCGTGATGCATGCACCGCAACCGCCGGCAAGCCTCGCGCGTCTCGCCGCACTGGTCGGAGCGGAGACCGACTTCGGGCTCACCGCGCTGAGCGAACTCGTCGCCTTGTCCGGGTCGCTCGTGATCGGGATCGCGTCCGTCCGGGGTCTCGCGTCGGCGGATGCGCTCTGGCACGCATCGCGAATCGACGAGGACTGGGAAATCGAGCAGTGGGGCGTCGACGCGGAGGCCGAAGCATTCGCGACGCAGCGTCGGCTCGATTTTCTGCAGGCCTTAAAGTTCCACAAATTGGGTCGGCCGATACGCGACGGCGGCGCATAATTTTTAATCACGCACAACGTTTGCGCGCCGGCGCTATCTTTTGCAGAGAAAGTTTCCCCGACAGGGGTGCGCCGACCTCCGCTCTTGACCTGTTGTTTCAAAAGCGTCCATCTTGACGGTCACTCACGTGCAACGGGGTGTGGCTATCCAGTGCCGCAGTCCGGCATGTCACCGCCGGCAACGACGGCATCAGGAAGAGGTATCAATGACCAGAACCGCATTTATTGGAACGCTGGCGGTCGCCGGTTCGCTCGCGGGCATCGCCCATGCCGGAACGGTGGACGACATCAAGTCCCGCGGCGAGCTGAACTGTGGCGTGACGACGGGCCTTGCCGGCTTTTCGGCTCCCGACGCCAACGGGGTCTGGCAGGGCTTCGACGTCGCGGTATGCCGCGCGGTTGCCGCCGCCATCCTCGGCGACCCCATGAAAGTCAAATTTTTGCCCACCACGAGCCAGACCCGCTTCTCCGCGCTGTCGTCGGGTGAGATCGACATGCTCTCGCGGGTGACCACGTGGACCTTCTCGCGCGACGCCGACCTGAAGTTCACTTTTGCTGGGGTGAACTACTACGATGGACAGGGCTTCCTCGTGAAGAAGGATCTCGGCGTCGCGTCGGCGAAGGAACTCGACGGCGCCACGGTCTGCATCCAGACCGGGACGACCACGGAGCTCAACCTCGCTGAATATTTCAAGGTCAACAACATGACCTACGAGCCGGTGCCGGTGGAGACCAACGCGGAAGCCGAGGCGCAGTACAGCGCCGGTGCTTGCGACGTCTACACCACCGATGCATCCGGGCTTGCGGCCACCCGCGCAACCTTCAAGGATCCCGAGAACCACGTGATCCTGCCGGAAATCATCTCCAAGGAGCCGCTCGGGCCGGTGGTGCGCCAGGGTGACGACAATTTCGCCGATGTCGTGCGCTGGACGTTCAATGCGCTCGTCGCCGCCGAAGAATACGGCATCACGTCGGCCAATATCGAGGAACTGGCAAAGGGCACCGACAACCCGGAGATCAACCGTCTCCTTGGCACCGACGAGAACCTTGGCGCGATGATCGGTCTCGACAACCTCTGGGCCAAGAACGCGATCTCGGCGGGTGGCAACTACGGCGAACTCTTCGCGGCCACCATCGGCGAGCAGACCCCGATCGGCCTGTCCCGCGGGCTGAATGCACTCTGGACGCAGGGCGGGCTGCAATACTCGCCGCCCTTCCGCTGATCGACTGACACGCGGGGGGCACGCCGCGTTGCGCGGCCCCCCATTCTCCCGAACGACGAACACCGGCCCGGCGCCCGCTCCCCCGAGCAGCGGCGCGGGCGGATCGAGGGGACTGTCCGATGGCAATGGCCAGCATCGCGCCTTCCGGCGGCTTTCGCCCGAGCATGCTCATTTATGATACCCGGTATCGTTCGATCACGATCCAGGTAGTCTTCCTGTGCCTCTTCGTCGCCGGCGTCTGGTGGCTCGTCGAGAACACGCTCGAGAACTTTCGCGCGCTCGGCAAGGTGTTCACCTACGACTTCCTCTGGAAGCGCTCCGGCTACGACATCAACCAGACGTTGATCCAGTACACCAACGACAGCACGCATGGTCGCGCGATGTTCGTAGGGCTGCTGAACACGCTGCTCGTCTCGGCGATGAGTTGCGTGCTCGCGACGATCATCGGAGTGATCGCAGGCGTGCTCCGGCTCTCCGGAAACTGGGTCGTGGGGCGGCTGATGACCGTCTACGTCGAGGCGTTCCGCAATACGCCGCTCCTGATGTGGATCATCCTCATCAACACGATCATGTTCGTGACCATGCCGGAGCCCAGGGATTTCCGCGGCGACACGCCGTTGGCCTCGATGAACCTGTTCGGCTCCGTCGCGCTGACCAATCGCGGCATCTACGTGCCCGAACCGCTCTTCACGCGGTCGCTCGGCAACATCGACCTGCACTATTTTCTCGTCAGCATCGATCTGCTCGCGGTGATCGCCGCGCTTGCGCTGAGCTACGTCCTCGCCCGCCGCATCGCCAGCCGCGCGACGGAGGTGCAGAACGCGACCGGCAAGCGCCCCGAGACGCGGTTGAAGACGCTCGCGGCCTGGTTCCTGCCGCTCCCGATCCTGCTCGTGGCGCTCGGTCTCCATCTCGGCTACCCCGCGCTCAAGGGCTTCAACTTCCAGGGTGGGATCCAACTCCGCAACTCGCTGATCGCCCTCTGGCTCGCGCTTTCCATCTACACGGGCGCTTTCATCGCCGAAACGGTCCGAAGCGGCATCATGGCCGTTTCGCGCGGCCAGAGCGAGGCAGCGGCGGCGCTAGGGTTGAAGCCGTCCCTGACCACCCGGCTCGTCGTGCTGCCGCAAGCGCTCCGGGTCATCGTCCCGCCGATGATCTCCGAATATCTCAGCGTCACGAAGAACTCGTCGCTGGCGCTGGCGGTCGGCTACATGGACCTCCGCTCGACGCTGGGGGGCATCACGCTCAACCAGACGGGTAACGAGCTCGAAGCAATGATGCTGATGATGCTGATCTACCTCGCGATCAGCTTGTCGATCTCGGCCGCGATGAACCTCTACAACCGCAGCATCAAGCTTCAGGAGCGCTGAGATGAGCGAGACCGAGATGCGCGCGGCGGAGTTCGACGCGACGCCCTACGTCCGCGACACCATGCTTCCGCAGGCGGCCGCACCCATCTCGCAGGTCGGTGCGGTCCGCTGGATGCGCGAGAACCTGTTCTCTTCGTGGCTCAACGCGATCCTCACGGTCGTCGCGCTCGTCGCGGTCTATCTCTTCCTGTCCGCCGTTCTGCCGTGGTTCCTGCACGGGGTCTGGAACGCCAGTTCGCTCACCGAATGTCGCCAGAAGATCGCCGAGCGCTGGGGTGAGGGTGCTACCGGCGGCTGCTTCGCGGTGATCCGCGAGCGCTGGCCACAGATGCTCTACGGCTTCTATCCGACCGACGACCGCTTCGGCCTGACCGTTCTCAGGTACTGGCGCATCAATCTCGCGGCGCTCCTCCTCATCGTCGCGCTCGCCCCCGCGCTCTTCAACAGGCTGCCAAAGCAGATGCTCTGGTTCACGGCGATCTATCCGGCCGTGTGCTACTTCCTGCTCTGGGGCGGCACCATCTGGGATCCGATCTTCGTCCTCGCGGGGTTCGGGATTGCCTATGCCGTTTTCCTGGTCATGCAGCGCTTCGCTCCGGCACTGGCGCTCATCACAGCCGTCGCAGCGATGGTCCTGTGGTGGCTCTGGCTGATGCATCCGCTTCTGAGCGAGTTCGATCGTGCGATGCCGTGGGGTTTGACGGAGGTCCGCTCGAGCAAGTTCGGAGGGTTTACCCTCTCGATGGTCATCGGCATCACCGGCATCACGTTCTCCCTTCCGCTCGGCATCCTGCTGGCGCTCGGACGCAAGTCCGACATGATCCTCGTCAAGACGATCTGCGTCGGCTTCATCGAGTTTATCCGGGGCGTGCCGCTCATCACGCTCCTCTTCATCGCGTCGCTGCTGCTGAACTATTTCCTGCCGCCGGGCACGAACTTCGACATCATCCTGCGCGTCATCATCATGGTGACGCTCTTTGCCGCCGCGTATATGGCCGAGGTCGTGCGGGGCGGTCTGGCTGCCCTGCCACGCGGGCAGTACGAGGCGGCCGACGCGCTGGGCCTCGACTACGCCCGCGCGCAATATCTCATCATCATGCCGCAGGCGCTGAAGATCTCGATTCCGACCATCGTCAACACGTTCATCGGCCTCTTCAAGGACACCACGCTCGTCGTGTTCATCGGGCTGCTCGACCCTTTGGGCCTCGTCGGCGCCATCCGCGCCAACACCGAGTGGAACGGCCTCTTCTGGGAGCTCTTCCTCTTCGTCGGGCTCCTCTTCTTCATCGTCTGCTTCGGCATGTCGCGCTACTCGATGTATCTCGAGCGCAAGCTGAAGACCGACCACCGCTAGGGAACCCTGCCCATGTCAGACGCTGAGACCATGACCCGCCCCTTGGCCGCACGCGCGACCGGCACCGAGATCGCCGTGCAGATCACCGCGATGAACAAGTGGTACGGCAGCTTCCACGTGCTGCGCGACATCGACATGACCGTGCATCGCGGCGAGCGCATCGTGATCTGCGGGCCGTCGGGCTCGGGCAAGTCGACGCTGATCCGTTGCATCAACCGGCTCGAGGAGCATCAGGCCGGGCAGATCGTCGTCGACGGGACCGAGCTCACCTCCGACCTCAAGAACATCGACAAGGTGCGCTCCGAGGTCGGGATGGTGTTCCAGCACTTCAACCTCTTCCCGCATCTCACCATTCTCGAGAACTGCACACTCGCGCCGATCTGGGTTCGCAAGGTCCCGAAGCGCGAGGCCGAGCAGACGGCGATGCACTTCCTCGAGAAGGTCAAGATCCCCGAGCAGGCGGGAAAGTACCCGGGCCAGCTTTCCGGCGGCCAGCAGCAGCGCGTGGCCATCGCGCGGTCGCTGTGCATGCGGCCGCGGATCATGCTCTTCGACGAGCCGACCTCGGCGCTCGACCCCGAGATGATCAAGGAGGTGCTCGACACCATGATCGCGCTCGCCGAGGAGGGGATGACGATGCTCTGCGTGACGCACGAGATGGGCTTTGCACGCCAAGTCGCGAACCGCGTGGTCTTCATGGACCAGGGCCAGATCGTCGAGCAGAACGCGCCCGAGGAGTTCTTCCTGCATCCGAAGTCGGAGCGGACGAAGCTGTTCCTGAGCCAGATCCTAGGGCATTGAAGCGGCTCAGGTCCGCCGCAGATCGTCGGGCGTCACGAACTCGACGACTTCGCCGGTGCCGGGGTCAAGGTCGGCCCACCTCTCCACAGGGAAATTCGCCACCAGCGTAGCGGCTGTGGGGTAGGTGTGGAAATCGGCGTGAAGCGGCGGTGCCGCAAGCAGCGCCGCGGCAAGGCCTGCGATCCCCGGATTATGCCCGACGAGCACCACGACCGGGCCATCCGCCTTCGTGAGCCACGACATCATGGTCGTCGGCTCGGCGTGGTAAAGCTCATCGAGGCGCTGCACCTCGACCGTGGACGAAAGCCGGGCCGCGATGCGCTCCCAAGTCTGCATCGTCCGTTGCGCCGTCGAGACCAGCGCCACGTCGGGCTGGTAGCCACGGCTCGCGAGCCAGTCGCCGATCAAGTCCGCGGCGGCCTCGCCGTGAGGATTGAGCGGCCGGGCCTCGTCGGCGAGCTCGGCGGTGTCCCAGCTCGATTTGGCATGTCGGATGAGGATGAGCCGTCGCGTCATGGAGCCTGCTTTCTATAGGAAGTCAGTCAAGCGGGCGCACCCGCGGTTCGGTCGAGCGGATGATCGTGCCCGCGCCGTAGTCGGTGAAGAGCTCGAGGAGGCAGGCGTTCGGAATTCGGCCGTCGAGGATCACCACCGCCCGCACGCCGCCGTCAATCGCCGCGAGCGCGGTCTCCACCTTCGGAATCATGCCCCCCGCGATGGTGCCCTCCGCGATCAGCGCGCGCACATGGTCGGGGGTCAGTTGCGTGACGACGTCGCCCTCGGCGTCCTTCACGCCCGCCACGTCGGTCAGCAGGAGGAGCCGGTCCGCCTTCAGCGCCGCGGCAATGGCCCCTGCGGCGGTGTCGCCGTTGACGTTGAAGGTCTCGCCGTTGTCGCCGGGGCCGATCGGCGCCACGACCGGGATGATCCCCGCCGCGAAGAGGTCGCGCAGGACCTGCACGCGCATGTCGCGCGGCCGGCCGACGAACCCGAGCGCCGGGTCGTCCATCTCGCAGACCATGAGGTCGTCGTCCTTGCCAGAAATGCCGACCGCACGGCCGCCCTGGTCGTTGATCGCCTGCACGATACGCTTGTTGACGAGCCCCGAGAGCACCATCTCGACGACCTCCACCGTCGCGGCATCGGTGACGCGCTTGCCGCGCACGAACTCCGACACGATCCCAAGCCGCGCGAGCAGCGCGTTGATCATCGGTCCGCCGCCATGCACGACCACCGGATTGAGCCCGACCTGGCGCATCAGCACGATGTCCTGCGCGAACTCCGCCATCGCCTCGTCGTCGCCCATCGCGTTGCCGCCGAACTTGATGACGACGATGGCGCCCGTGTACCGCTGCAGATACGGCAGCGCCTCGTTCAGGGTCCGGGCCGTGGCGATGGAGTCGCGCAAGTGGGCCATCTGCTTCTTCATCGCACCCTCGTTCAGACGCGGGTTTAAGTGACCCCACTCGACATGCCAAGTCTGCTCCGGAGATTGCCTCGGGAGCGGCTTCCGCTAGGGTTGCAGCTGGCGGACGGGTGACGCATGACGCAGAAGACGATGCTCCTGACAGGTGCCAGCCGAGGCATCGGCCACGCGACGGTCAAGCGCTTCAATGCCGAAGGCTGGCGCGTGCTGACCTGCTCGCGCCATGCCTTCCCCGAAGCCTGTCCTTGGGGCGGCGGCGCCGAGAACCACATCGAGATCGATCTCGCCGATCCGACGAAGACGATCGAGGCCATCGAGGGCATCCGCGAGCGGCTCGGCGGATCGCTGAACGCGCTCGTCAACAACGCGGGCATCTCGCCGAAGGGTGAGGACGGCGCACGGCTCAATACGCTCGACACCGACCTGCGGACCTGGGGTAAGGTGTTCCACGTCAATTTTTTCGCCAGCGTCATCCTCGCGCGCGGCTTGCGAGAAGAACTTGCCGCCGCGAAGGGCTCTGTCGTCAACGTGACGTCCATCGCCGGCGTGCGCGTCCACCCCTTCGCCGGCGCCGCGTACGCCACCTCCAAGGCGGCGTTGGCGGCCCTCACGCGCGAGATGGCGCACGACTTCGGGCCGCTCGGCGTGCGCGTCAACGCCATCGCGCCCGGCGAGGTCGAGACGGCGATCCTGAGCCCCGGCACCGACCGGATCGTCGGCGCGCTGCCGATGCGTCGGCTCGGACAGCCCTCCGAGGTCGCGGCGGCGATCTGGTTCCTGTGCTCGGAGGACTCGAGCTACATCTCGGGCACGGAGATCGAGGTCAATGGCGCGCAGCACGTGTAAGCGTCAGGCAAGGTCCGCGATGATCGCCCGCAGCGCGGGGATGCCCTCGCCCGTCTCCGAAGAGGTGACGAGCAGTTCCGGGAACGCCGCCGGATGGGGTTGCAGGGCGGAGCGGACCTGCGCGAGCACCGCTGCACGGTCCTCCGCCTTGACCTTGTCGGCCTTGGTGAGCACCGCTTGGAACGTGACCGCGGCGCGGTCGAGAAGGCCCAGGATCTCGCCGTCCACCGGCTTGATCCCGTGCCGCATGTCGATCAGCACGATGGCGCGCTTGAGTGTCGCCCGGCCAGCGAGGTAGGACTTCAGCAGAGCCTGCCATTTCGCGACGACGGCGATGGGCGCGTCGGCGTACCCATACCCGGGCAGGTCGACGAGGTAGAGCGGGCCGGTCGCGAAGTAATTGATCTCCTGCGTCCGTCCGGGCGTGTTCGACGCGCGCGCCAAGGATTTTCGCCCCGTCACCGCGTTGATCAGGCTCGACTTCCCGACGTTCGAGCGCCCGGCAAAGCAGACCTCCGAACGGTCGGCTGCCGGCAGCCCCGACATCGCGACGACGCCTTTGACGAATTCCGTGCCGCTCGCGAAGAGCATCCGCCCGGCCTCTTCGGCAGCAACGGTAGGTGGCTCGACGAGCGGGAACGGCAGCGTCACTGCGTGACGTCGGCGATGGAGACGGTGCCTCCCCGGACGACGCGCGCGGTCACGCCGAAGTCCTGATGCCCGAAGTGCTGCCGCAGGATCCCGAGGCTGTCGAGGTCGCGCCGGCCGGTCATCGGGTCGGCCTCGGTCAGGCGACAGCGCCCGGTACGCTCGACGATCTCGAAGACCGCGTCGCCCAATTCGATCTGCCGTCCGACCCAGTCGAGTTCCGCGAAGGGTTCGGAACCGTCGATCCAGAGGTTGCAGCGGAACCGCCGCGGGTCGACCATGCACCCGGCCGCCGCGCCGAATGCGGCAAGGGAAGCTGTACCTGCGATCGTCACCGACGGATAATCCGAGTCCGACATGCCCGCGGTTGGCGCCGCCACGACGCGCGTCGGGACTGGCCGGTCGGCGGGACATAGCGGGACGATCCATTCGACGAGCGCATCCCCTTCGGAGGCCAGGTCGATCTCGAGCGGCGGTCGCTCGGGGTGGGTGAACCCGAGCCGTGGTCCGCGTGTCGCGACGCGCACGGCCGCCAGGGACGGAGCGCTCGCGCCCTGCGCGAAGCGATTTCGCGGCTGCCAGCTCCCGACATCCTGGCTTTTACCGGTCAGGACAGCCCAGGCCCGGTCGCCGGATAGCGGACGGCCGACGGTCAACTCGGCTCGGTCGATTGCTTCGGACCCGATCCCCTTGACCGGATGCCTAAAGATCGCCGCGAGGCTGGCTTTCACTTGCGTCCGGGGCTCTTCGCGGCCGGCTTCGTGGTCGCTCGAGGCCGTGGCGCCGGACGCGGGGCCGGTTTCTCGGCCGGCTTCGAGCTTCGCGCGGGTGCTGCGGTCGCAGTCGCGGGCTTTCGGCTGAATCCAGAGCGGATGTTGCCGAAGATGTTTGGCTTGTGCCCGTGGCTGCGCATGATGAGGTACTGCTGCATGAAGGTGATCGTGTTGTTGCCGATCCAGTAGAGCACCAGCCCGCTCGCGAAACGCCCCAGCATGAACATGAAGATCCAGGGCATCCAGGCGAAAATCGCCTTCTGCGTGGGATCAGCCGGTGCCGGGTTGAGCTTCTGCTGCAGCCACATCGAGATGCCGAGCAGGATCGGCAGCGCGCCGATCGAGATGATCGCGAGCGGCGAGGTCGGGGCCGGGGGCGCGAACGGCAGGAGGCCGAAGAGGTTCAGGATCGAGGAATGGTCCGGCGCCGAGAGGTCACGGATCCAGCCGAAGAACGGCGCGTGCCGTAGTTCGATCGTGTTGAAGATCACCTTGTAGAGCGAGAAGAAGATCGGGATCTGCAGCACCACGGGCAGGCATCCCGCGGCCGGGTTGACCTTCTTCGTTCGGTAGAGCTGCATCATTTCCTTCTGCAGCTTCGCCTTGTCGTCGCCGGCGCGCTCTTTCAGCTTCTCGAGCTCGGGTTGCAGCTCCTTCATCCGCGCCATCGACACGTAGGACTTGTAGGCGAGAGGCAAAAGCAGCGCCTTGATGCACAGCGTCAGAGCGAGGATCGAGAGCCCCATGTTGTGGATGTGGCTGTTGAGCCAGTGCAGCACAGCGAAGATCGGCTTCGTCAGGAAAAAGAACCAGCCCCAGTCGATCGCGTCGAGAAAGCGGTCGATGCCGCCCTGGTTCTGGTAGGCGCGGATCGTCTCCCACTCCTTGGCGCCCGCGAAGAGCCGCGACGTCGTGCTCGTCGTCGCGCCGGGTGCTACGACCTGCGTCGGCATCCTCGTGATTGTCTGGTAGATGTCCGAGCCCGCGTCGTACTTCGCGACCGCCTCGAAGGCTTGCCCGTTGGCAGGGACGAGCGCGGTCATCCAGTACTTGTCGGTGAAGCCGATCCAGCCGTTGCCGGTGATGTTGGCCACTTCCGCCGGATCGCCCTCGCGGGCGTTCTGCGGCAGCTTCGGCATCTTCTTGTACTTGATCTCGGTCAGTTCGCCGTCGGCCATCTGCACGACGCCCTCGTGCTGGATGTAATAGGTCGGTCCTTCCGGCTTGCCGTGCCGCGCCACGAGCCCGTAGGGCGCGACATTGACCGGTGCGCCGGTGTTGTTGGTCACCGACTGCTCGACCGAGAAGAGGTAATTCTCATCGACCGATATGCGCCGGTGAAAGATGAGACCGCGGCCGTTGTCCCAGGTGAGCATCGCCGGATGGTCGACGGTCAGGTCACCACCGCCTTCCGCGGTCCACGGCGTGTTGGCTCCAGGCACGTCGTCGAGCGTGAGCGCGCCGCCCGGCGCCCAGCCGTAGAGCGCATAGTACGCCTTGTCGCGACCGACCGGCGACAGAAGCCGCACCAGCGGCGATGTCGGATCGAGCGTCTCGCGGTAATCCTTCAGTGCGAGATCGTCGATGCGTCCGCCGATGGTGGAGATCGTCCCCGACAGCCTCGGCGTGTCGATCCCGACCCGCGGCGCGTCCGCTGCGGCATTCTCGGGCGCGGGCGTGTCCGGGGCGGCTGTCCCCGCCGCCTCGGTCGCGGGGGCGGTCTCCGGGGCTGTCTGACTGGCGACCGGAGGCATCTGCGGCGCCGTCTGCGGCGGCTGGTTCGGAACCAGCAGCATCCACACGACGATCACGAGCGCGCTCAGTGCGGTCGCGAGAATGAGGTTCTTGTTCTGGTCGTCCAAGGGACCGTTCCTTCGGCTCGGCGCGGGCCACGCCCGGTTCGGGTCTCGTGCGGCTCCGAGCTTGGTCGCCGGAGCGGTTGGCTGCACCAAGCCGGCATCGGATGGCCGACTGCCCCGAGCCGCAGGGGCCCCGAAGTCAGGCGATCGGCAGGGGTCCGCCGTCGCGCCGTTCAACAGAAGGGGCGCACGAAGGTCAAGGCCAAACGCTGCGGCCGAAGCGCCAGGCGGAAGGCGCCGTCGGCCAGCGCCAGGCACCCAGTCGGCAAGATGCGCTCCCCTTCGGACCAATGCCGCCCGCGAGAACCGGGAAGGCCGGGCGCGATGGTTCGGAGCATCCGACAGAGCGTCGCGCCAGCGGGACGAGCCGTGGGGAGGTGCGCTTGCTCGCGGCCCATACCACCGCCCGGCGTCTGCGGGCAGGCGGCGTTCGCTGCGCGCGGCAGGGTCGCTTCTTGCGGCGACCCTGCAGTCAGGCGCCGCCGAGCCGGGTCGCGAGCCGCGGCGTCTCGGTCAGTGCGGTCGCGCGGTCCAGCATCCAGTCGAGCGTCGCGTCGAACCGCATCGGCCGCGACAGGCCGTAGCCCTGCACGTGCCCGCATCCGAGCTGTGCCAGCATCGCCTGCTCGCCGACCGTCTCGACGCCCTCGGCCACCGTCTCGATCCCGAGTTGTTCGGCCATCGACAGGATTGCGGCCACCATGCGCTGCTGGCTGCGGTCCTTGTCGAGGCTGGTGACGATCGAGCGGTCGATCTTGATGCGTCGGACATTGAAGCGGCGGACGTTCCCGATCGACGCGTGTCCGGTCCCGAAGTCGTCGAGATCGACCCCGCAGCCCATCTTTGCCAGTGCCGCGATGTTCCGCAGGATCGTGCCATGCGTGGAGTCCGCGGCGACGGTCTCGAGGATCTCGACCACGAGACGCTCGCTTGCGATCTCGTAGCGGTCGAGCTCCCACTTCACGCGGTCTGCGAGACGCGGGTTGCGGAGCTCGTCCGAAGAGAAGTTCACGGCGACCGCAGGCACGAAGAAGCCCGCGCGATCCCATGCCCCGAGCGCCAGCAAGGCCTCGCGCACCATGACCTCGTTGAGCCGGTCCGCCAGGCCCGCCGCTTGGAGCGGCTCGAGGAAGACACCGGGCAGGATCACACCGCGCGTCGGGTGATGCCAGCGCGCGAGCGCCTCGAAGCCGGTGACGGCGCCGGTGTCGGTCGAGACCTGCGGCTGGAAATAGGCACAAATCTGTCCGGTCTCGAGCGCATCCTCGATCTCGGCGCGAAGCTCGGTCCGGGCCACGCGGGCTGCGTGCAGTTCGATCGTATAGGCCGAGACACCGTCAGGTCCGGAACGCCGTGCCTCGATGGCAGCCACCTCGGCCGCTTCCAGCATTGCCAGGCCGGCGGGCTCGGGGGCGCGTGCCGCAAGGCAGAAGCCGACCGACGCCGTCACATAGAGCGCTGTCGCCTCGTGGCCGATGGGCGCCGCGACCGCGTCCTGCATCCGCGCGGCGAGCTGCACCATGCTTTCGAGGTCCGCACGCCGGATCGGCCCGAGCGCCACGGCGAAGCTCGCACCGTCGAGACGGGCGATGAGGTCCGCCTCGCGGAGCGTTCCGGCGATGCGGTCAGCCGTGCGGCGCAGCACGAGTGCGGTCGCCGCATGGCCGTAGCGGTCGCCGATCTCGGCCAGATCGTCGATCTGGACGACGAGACAGCAGGTCGTGCGCCCGGTGAGAGGTGCCGCGCGCAAGACGTGGTCGAGCCGGTCGACGACGGCGCCGCGCAGGGCAAGGCCCGTCGTGCCATCCGTCGTCGACACCACGGGCTCGCGGCGCGCGGGTCCGAAAGCGCCGATGATCCCGAAGCACGCCGGCAGCGCGAGCGCCACGAGGAGAAGCATCGCGTCGCCGCCGAGCCAGTAGGCCGCAAGCGTCAGCGCCGGAAGAAAGGCGAGGAGCTCAATGCGGCGCGCCTGCTCGGCCAGCCGGCGCGTGGCGTAGAGCAGCGCTTGCCCGGAACCGATCTGCATCCGACACCTCCACCGGCAGCTCGCTCGTCGCGAGACCTGAACCCTAGTCAGGCGCCGTGTGGAGTTTCTTAATCGCCGCTGTCCAAACGCGGAGCATTTGCATCAACGCGAGGGGCATCGGTCCGGGTCAGCCCCGCGAAATCGAAGAGCTGCGGATCGGGCAGCGTTCCCGGCCGCACGTTCATCAGCGCGCGGAACATTGTCTGGCGTCGCCCGGGCGCCCGCAGGTCCCAGCCGTCGATGAGCGCCTTGATGGCGGCCCTCTGGAGCCCGTCCTGGCTGCCGCAGAGGTCGCAGGGAATGATCGGATAGTCCATCGCGCAGGCGAAGCGGGCGCAGTCCGCCTCGGCCACCAAGGCAAGCGGCCGGAGGACATGCAGGTCGCCGTCCTCGTTGCGGAGCTTTGGCGCCATCGCGGCGAGTCGGCCGCCGTGGAAGAGGTTGAGAAAGAACGTCTCGAGAATGTCGTCCCGGTGATGGCCGAGAACGACCGCGGAGCAACCCTCCTCGCGGGCGATCCGGTAGAGGTTGCCGCGCCGGAGCCGCGAGCAGAGCGCGCAGTAGGTGCGGCCCGCGGGCACCTTCGACGTCACGACCGAGTAGGTGTCGCGATACTCGATCCGGTGCGGGATGCCGCGATCGGCGAGGAAGGCGGGCAGGACGGTCGACGGGAAGCCCGGCTGGCCCTGGTCGAGGTTGCAGGCAAGGAGATCGACCGGCAGAAGGCCGCGCCATTGCAACTCCTGCAGCACCGCCAGCAGCGTGAAGCTGTCCTTGCCGCCGGACAGGCAGACGAGCCAGCGCGTGCCGGGCTCGACCATCGCATACGTCGCGAGCGCCTCGCGGACGCTGCGGACGAGCTGCTTGCGGAGTTTGCCAAAGGCACTCGACGCCGGCGAGCCGCGCAGCATCGAGGGCAGGTCGGTCGGCAGATCGAGCATCACCGATGCCGGGCCGGCGGCACGGGGTCGTGGCCGGCGCCACCGAGCGGATGACAGCGCGCGATCCGCCGCAGCGCGAGCCAGCTTCCACGGATGCCGCCATGCGTCTCGAGCGCTTCGAGCGCATAGGCGGAGCACGTCGGCTGGAACCGGCAGCCATGACCGAGCCAGGGCGACAGGACGGTCCGATAGGCGCGGACGGGGAGTGCCAGCACGTGCGCGAGGGGCGTCATGCCCGGCGTCCATGAACCGTGACGAGGGCCGCGCCGAGATCGGCGAGGAGGGCGTCGAACGGGCGGGTGACGGTGGCGCCGGGGCGACCGACGATCACGTAGTCCCAACCATTGCGGGCGGCACCAGGCAGGACGGCGCGGGCAATCTCGCGCAGGCGGCGCTTTGCACGATTGCGGACGACGGCGTTGCCGAGCTTCTTCGAGCATGTGAACCCGACGCGCCAGCCCTCAACCGGTTCGGCATCGGTCCGCTGGCGCGCCTGGAGGAGAAATCCGGGCGTGCCCTGCCGGCGCGCCTGCGCGGCGCGGAGGAAATCGGCCCGCCGGGCGAGCACGATCACGGGATCAGGCGCTGAGCGACTTCCGGCCCTTGGCGCGGCGCGCGTTCAGCACGCGGCGTCCGCCGGTCGTCGCCATGCGGGCCCGAAAGCCGTGGCGGCGCTTCCGCACGAGATTGCTGGGCTGATACGTCCGCTTCATCGACCGTCTCCTTCGGCAAGCCGTCCCCTTAAAGAGCCCGAACCTGCATGTCAATTCGCGGGCCGCATGTGACGGTCGGTCAAGCGCGCGTGAGGGGCCTGTGCGGACGCGTGCGAAATGGTGCAAGGTCGCGCGACACGCCGAGGATGGCCTGATGACCGACAATGCCGATCGCACCGAGACCGCTCGCGGAAATCGGTTCTTGCGGGCCTTGCCCTTCGTGGCAATCGTCGTCGCGGCGGCGTCAGGCTATTGGGTCTTCCGGGACCAGTTGTCCTTCAATGCGCTGCGCGAGCATCAAGAGGCGCTGACGGCGTTTCGCGATGCACATTACGTCCCGACCGTCGCGGCCTTCGCCGGCGCCTATGTCGCCATCGTGGCGCTGTCGCTGCCGGGTGCCACGATCGCGACACTCGCCGGGGGCTTCCTCTTCGGGCTCTTCCCGGGCGTGCTCTTCAACGTCGCTTCCGCCACCCTGGGCGCATCGATCCTCTTTCTGGCCGCGCGCTGGGGGCTTGGCGCCCGGCTTGCGGCACGGATGGACGGAGCGGGCGGAGCCATCGGCCGGATCAAGCGCGAGATCGCCGAGAACGAGCTCTCCGTCCTCTTCTTGATCCGCCTCGTACCGGCCGTGCCGTTCGTGGTGGCGAACATCCTGCCGGCACTCGTGGGCGTCGCGTTCCCGCGCTTCGCGCTGACGACGTTCGTCGGCATCATCCCCGGCACGGCGGTCTATACCTGGGTCGGATCGGGACTGGGCAGCGTCTTCGCCGAAGGCGGCACACCCGACCTCGGGATCACTTTCACGCCGCAGATCCTTGGGCCCATCTTGGCGCTCTGCGCGCTGGCAGCCTTGCCCATTGTCATCCGCGCCGTTCGCGGGAAGCCCGCGGCATGAGCGGACGGGTCGATCTGTGCGTCATCGGGGCAGGCTCGGGCGGGCTCTCGGTCGCGGCGGGCGCGGTGCAGATGGGCGCGAGCGTGGTGCTCATCGAACAGGGCAAGATGGGGGGCGACTGCCTCAACGTCGGCTGCGTGCCGTCGAAGTCGCTGATCGCGGCGGCGGGCAAGGCGCGCGCCATGGCGGGCGGCTTCGGCGTTGCGGCGCAACCGGCCGAGGTCGATTTTCAAGCGGCGCAGGCACATGTCCGGGCCGTCATCGCGCGGATCGCGCCCATCGACAGCCAGGCACGCTACGAGGGGCTCGGCTGCCGGGTGATCCGGGATACCGCGCGCTTCGTCGGGCCGGATGTCATCGAGGTCGCGGGCGAGCGCATCGCGGCGCGGCGGTTCGTCATCGCAACGGGATCGCGGCCGAAGATCCCGCCGATCGATGGCATCGATGGCGTGCCATACCTGACCAACGAGACGATCTTCGACCTCGCCGAGCGGCCGGGGCACCTCGTCATCATCGGTGGCGGACCGATCGGCTGCGAGCTCGCGCAAGCGCACCGGCGGCTCGGCGCGGAGGTCACGGTGATCGACGGTGGCCGGGCGCTGCCGAAGGATGATCCCGAGCTGGCGGCGGTCGTGCTCGACCGGCTTCGCGCCGAGGGCGTGCGTTTCGCGCCGGGCGGGCAGGCAGCGTCGGTCGCGGGGGGGGCAGGCGCCATCGCAGTCACGCTCAAGGACGGCTCCCGCATCGAGGGCACCCATCTTCTCGTCGCGGCCGGGCGCCAGTCCGTGACCGACACGCTCGACCTCGACCGCGCCGGCGTCGAGACTGCGGAGAACGGCTTGAGCGTCGACCGGAGCCTGCGGACGACGAACCGGCGGATCTACGCCGTCGGCGACGTCGCGGGGCTTCAGCGCTTTACCCATGTCGCGGGCTACCATGCGGGCGTGGTGATCCGGTCGCTCATGTTCGCGCTGCCCTCGCGGCTCCGCGACGATCATATCCCCTGGGCCACCTACACCGATCCGGAACTGGCGCAGGTCGGCCTGACCGAGGCGCAGGCGAAGAAGGTCCACGGTCACCGGCTGACGGTCGTCCGGTTTCGCTACGACGACAACGATCGCGCAGTGACGGCTGGCGAGACGGACGGGCTCGTCAAGCTGATGGTCGCGGGCGGCCGGCCCGTCGGCGCCACCATTGTCGGTGCGGAGGCGGGCGAGCTCATCGGCTTCTGGGCGCTCGCCATCGCGGCCCGGCTCAAGATGTCGAGCATCGCCGGTGCGGTCCTGCCCTATCCGACGCTCGGAGAGATCAACAAGCGAGCGGCTGGCGCCTATTTTTCCCCACAGCTCTTTGATAATGTGTGGGTGAAACGCGTGGTGCGGTTGGTGCAGGCCGTCGTGCCCTGAGCCGCGACCGCTGCCCGGCAAGGTCTTCATGTCCGTCAATTCGCTGTCCGGCCGCTTCTTGTTGCTCACCGTGGCCTTCGTGATGCTGGCCGAGGTGCTCATCTTCGTGCCGTCGGTCGCGCGCCACCGCGAGGACTATCTTCTGCTTCGGCTCGAGCGCGCGCAGATCGCTTCGCTCGCACTGCTCGCCACGGACGAGATGATTTCGCCGGAGCTCGAGAAGGAGCTGCTCGCCAATGCCGGTGTCTACAACGTGATCCTCCGGCGCGACGAGATGCGCCAGCTGATCCTGTCGTCGCCGGTGCCGCAGCCGATCTCGGCGACGTACAATCTGCGGGATGCCACGTTCTTCTCGCAGATCGGCGACGCCCTGATGGTGCTCGTCCAACCCGGCAACCGGATGATCCAGGTGATCGGCAACCCGACGCAGGCAGCCGGGCTTCTCATCGAGGTCACGATCGATACCGCCCCGATGCGCCGCTCGATGATCGCCTACGGCCTGCGGATCCTGCTGCTCTCCGCCATCATCTCGGTGCTGACCGCGTGCCTGCTCTTCTTCGCCGTTCGCCGGCTCCTCGTGATGCCGATCAAGCGCGTCGTGGCCCATATGACAGCCTATTCGGAGGAGCCCGAGGATGCGCGCCGGGTGATCGAGCCGACCGCCTCGGTGCGCGAGCTGCGCGACGCCGAGGTCGCGCTGCAATCGCTCCAGCAGCACCTGACCGGAGCCCTGAAGCAGCGTGAGCGACTGGCGCAGCTCGGGGGGGCGATCGCGAAGATCAGCCACGACTTGCGGAACCTGCTGACGACGGCACAGCTCTTTGCCGATCGGCTCGAACGCAGCGACGACCCCGCCGTGGCGCGCGCGGCGCCGAAGCTGGTCGGATCGCTGTCTCGCGCGATCAACCTCTGCGAGAGCACGCTAGCCTTTGGCAAGGCCGAGGAACCGCCGCCGACGCTCGGGCGCTTCACTCTCGCGGCCCTGGTGGAGGACGTGATCGAGACCGAGCGTCTCGCGTCTCCGGACGGCACGATTGCCATCGAGGAAAGCATCGCTCCGAGCCTCCTGATCCGCGGCGACAGCGAACAGCTGTTCCGCGTGCTGTCGAACCTGGTGCGTAACGCCCGACAGGCGATCGAGGCCACGCGAGCGCCGGGGCGCATCGGGATCAGTGCCGGCGAGGACGACACTGCCTGGTGGATCCGTATCGAAGACAGTGGCCCCGGCATGCCCGCCAAGGCCCGCGAGCACCTCTTCACCGCATTTCAGGGTGGCGCGCGCAAGGGCGGCTTCGGCCTCGGCCTCGCCATTGCCGCCGAGCTCGTCCGCGGCCACGGTGGCCGGCTCGACCTCGTGCGGAGCGGGCGTGACGGCACGGTCTTTGTGATCCGGCTGCCGAAGACCGCCGCCATCCTCGATACGGCGGCGCAGTAGCCAGTTGCGCCTTGCAATGGTCCGCGCCCGCCGCTACTCCCCGCCACGGCGCACCCGTAGCTCAGCTGGATAGAGCATCAGACTACGAATCTGAGGGTCGGGCGTTCGAATCGCTCCGGGTGCACCACCGCGATCTCAACGTTCGTACCGCGCCACTATCAGTGCAGTTCACCTGACCCGCGCAGGCGAGGTCAGAAACCGGTGCCGCATCGTCCGCGGAGGGGCAGGCGACCGGCACACTCTTTCGGCGCACGATTGCCCGGATCGGACGTGCCGGTGCGGTGACATCCACCTTGTTCTCCTCAGCGCAACCCTGCTACACCCCCCGACGGAGTGGTGGCCGAGCGGTCGAAGGCACACCCCTGCTAAGGGTGCAGACGGGGAACCGTCTCGAGGGTTCGAATCCCTTCCGCTCCGCCATCATCCCTGTTGCGAACACGGACAGGCGCCCATAGGGGCGCGGAAATAGTCGGGTTTTCAAACGGCTTTGCCTCCCCCATGCGAACCTCTGAGACTGTGCGCCAGGCCCGTTCCGGGCTCTGAACGGCGCTCCGTCTCTGTTCGGGCGAACCTCGCCGAATTCGGTTCGGTCGGATTTTTCGGCGTCTTTCCAATGACCTGACTTTCAACACCGCCAAAACTTCGCCCATCGTGTCAATCGTCTTCGAGGGGAACAGAGCTGCAACACGCAAGAGGCGCAGCCGGTGGGTGCGCTGGCCGAGTGGCGCGTAGCGGTGGCGGTGTCCGCCCGTGACGAAAACCGGAAAACCCCGACGACAAAAGGACTTGAATTCGTTAGCGTTACAAGGCGCAGGGCGGTGACCGACGGCACTTGCAAACCAGCCATCAGCATAGGGAACGATTTTCAGGAGAGTGCATGGGAACAGTCGATATCATCCCCGACATCCACGGGCAGATCGCTAAACTACGGGGAGCGCTCGATGCCCTCGGATGGCGGCGGAGTCCAGCGGGCTGGATCCATCCCGACCCGGAGCGGACCATCGTCTTTCTGGGCGACTTCATCGACCGCGGACCGGAAAACCGGGCCGTCATTCACCTGGTGCGCGACCTGATCGACAGCGGCAAGGCCCTCGCGATCATGGGCAACCACGAGCTCAATGCCCTTCACTTCCACACGGCCTACCCCGAGACCGGCCAGCCCCTTCGCGCTCATTCGGAGAAGAACCTGCGCCAGCACGCAAGCTTCCTGGCGGAGTTCCCCGTCGGTGCCGGCGAGACCCGCGAGGCGCTGGCGTGGATGCGCAGCCTCCCTCTGTTTCTGGAAGCTGAGGGATTCCGCGCCGTGCATGCCTGCTGGTTCGACCCCACGATCAACCGGGTGCGGGCGCTCACCGACGACGGCGTTCTGTCCGAAGCGCATGTGATCCGCGCGGCTGACCCTGCCGACGAGCTTTTCCACCTTGCCGAGGAAATCACAAAGGGGCCCGAACACCATCTTCCAGATGGGCTTGCATTCCGCGACAAGGACGGCACCCACCGCGATCACGTTCGACTGCAATGGTGGAATGCAGGGGCCCGGACCTGGCGTGACATCGCAATCTCGGTGCCTGTTCCGGATGATCTGCCCGATGTCCCACTACCGGGAACCCTGATGGCGCAGACCTATCCCGCCCACGAACGCCCCGTTTTCTTCGGTCACTACTGGCTCAGCGGCAATCCGGTCCTGCAGGGCCCGAACACGTTGTGCCTCGACAATTCCGCCGGCAAGGATGGGCCGCTGGTTACCTACGAACTGCATCCTGGTGGGACGATGCTCTCACCGGACCGCCTCTGGATGCATGAAGTCCCAGGCTAATGGCTCCTGCATGCCGACAAGACTTCAATGATGACCGAGTGATCCATGCTGAAACCCGAGACACAGGTGTCCATCAATCGACTGAGCGATGCCCTTCGGACGAGTTTCGAATGGATCGTGAAGCGCGACCGCGAAGATGCGATCGATGACCTTGGAGAGGCATGGGCGGATTTGACGGCAAGCGCGCTCCAGGACGTGAGACTGATGGCGCCACCGATTGTCGACCATACAGAGCCGCTCCTTCCATTCATCGAGACACACAAGATCAGGACGGATCTTTTCCGTGTGGCCCGCAGCGGGATGCGCGGCGGCCCTTGGCTCGATCTCATCTTTCAGGTGTGGCTCGACACCGAGGGCGCGAGCGGTGGGTTCGGCGTACCGTTAATCATGCGGAAGATACCTAGCGCTGGCCGGATGCCCGAACTGGTCTGGAGCGATCTGAGAGAGGCTGCAAAGAAGCTGAACGTGGCGACACCATCGGGACGGATCGTTCTGTTCGGCGATGGCTCCGATTTCGACTGGGGCGAGACGCGGATATCGCGGTACAACCCGATCATCGTGATGAACGCGCACACATTCGCCAGCATGCGGACCCCGCCGCATCCGGTATCAGGCCGCCTTCATCATCACTTCTGTGATGACCTGGCTTCGGGGTGGATCGGCGACCCGGCCCTTTCTGGCAGAGAGAACTCGCCGGTCCTCGATGAGATCTTGAGCAATTTCCACGTCGGACATGTGCTTAGGATCAGCATAGCCCACGATGCATCCTGACACCGCAGGCGTGCCATTTCTTTCAGTCGAAGACCCGTCCCGGCTGCTCGTCCCACGGCAGGGAGGCCACGAAGCACAGATCGTAGATGCTGATCGTCGAAGGCTCGCGGTGGACGACCAGCCGCTCGAGCACCTCGGGCGCCAGCCAAGCGAGGCGCATCAGGCGGCTGACGTAGCGGTCGGACAGGCCCTCGTCGGCGGCGAGATCGGCAAGCATGGCGACGTCGCCGCGTTCCAGCCGTTGCCGCCAGCCCCACGCCCGGCCGATGGCGCGCAGAAGGTGCGGTTCCTGCCCGCGGCCCATGGCGGCCTCGACATGCTTCGGCGGCAGGATCCGGGGGCGACCGCCGCGGCGGCGGAGTTCGAGCGGGATAAGGACGCGCAGGGTCTCAGGTGCGGACATCAGGCAACCTCCTTCTTCGGCGGAGCCATCAGCGTGGCGATGGCGCCGAGGCCGTTGTGGCGCAGGTCGATGGCGAGACCGGCCTCGCTCACGGTGATGCGCGCGACCAGAAGCTGGACGATGCGCGCCTGCTCGGCCGGGATGAGCGCCTTCCACAGGTCGTCGAACTGCGCCAGAGCGGCGACGACGGTGGTCTCGTCGAGATCGGGCCGCTCCTTCCGCACCGCCCGTGCAGTGCGCGCCGCCACCTCCGGCGTGCGCAGCATGCGGCGGATTTCGCCGATGACGGCCTCTTCCACCATCGCTCCCGGAAGACGCTGCGGCCCGCGCAGCTCGGCCGCTGGGCGCTTCCGTATCACGTCCATCGAGGTGTAGTAGCAGTACCGCTTGCCCTTCCGCTTGGTGTGGTGGGGTGTCATGGCGGCGCCCGTCTGGGTGAAGATCAGCCCGTGCAGGAGCGCAGGCTGCGCCGTGCGCGCCACCGCCCCCCGCGCCACGCGGTTGTTGGCGATGACCTCGTGGACCTCGTCCCACAGCTTCTGGTCGATGATCGCCTTATGCTCGCCGGGATGGACCTCGTCCTTGTGTACGGCGAGGCCGAGATAGACCTTGTTGTGCAGGAACTTCAGCAGGTAGCCCCGGTCGAACACCGCCTCGCGTTTGGTGTGGATGCCGCGCGCATGCAGTTCCTTCAGAACCTGCGCCGTGGAACTGGATCGGGCATAGAGGCGCAAGATCGTTCGGACCTGTTCCGTCTCGGCGGGCTCGATGACCAGCTTGCGGTCCTTTACGATATAGCCGAGCGCCACCGGCCCGCCCATCTACATCCCCTTGCGTCGGGAGGCGGCGAACTTGTCGCGGATCCGCTCGCCGATCACCTTGCGCTCGAAATGGGCGAAGCTGAGCAGGATGTTCAGCGTCAGGCGGCCCATGGACGTGGTGGTGTTAAAAGATTGCGTGACCGAGACGAAGGTCACGCCGTGGCGGTCGAAGATCTCCACCAGCTTCGAGAAGTCCATGAGCGCGCGGCTGAGGCGGTGGATCTTGTAGACCACGACCACGTCGATCAGCCCGGCCTCGATGTCGGAGATCAGCTGCGCCAGCGCGGGGCGATCCAGCGTGCCGCCCGAGAAGCCGCCATCGTCATAGCGGTCGCGCAGCGCCACCCAACCCTCGGCACGCTGTGAGGCGATGTAGGCCTCGCAGGCCTCGCGCTGGGCGTCGAGGCTGTTGAACTCCATATCGAGCCCTTCTTCGCTCGACTTGCGGGTGTAGATGGCGCATCGCAGGCGGCGCACGGGCTCGGGCTTCGCGCGGCTCATGGGCGGGCCTCCGCACCATGGGCCAGCCCGAAGAACTTCCACCCGTTCCAATGACTGCCGGTGATCGCGCGCACCGCGGCCGAGAGCGACTTGAAGCGCCGCCCCTGCCATTCGAAGCCGTCGGTCAGGACGGTGACGACCTGCTCCTCGCCCTGCCATTCGCGCACCAGATTGGTGCCGGGGATCGGGCGGCGGGGATCCGCGATCAGCGGGCCCGGCGCACCCGTGGCGACCTCGGCCGCCAGCGCGTCCAGCGTGCGCCGCGTCGCGGGCTTGATGCCGCCATGGGCCAGTTCCTGGATGCGGTAGCCGATCCGCAGCTCCAGGTTCCCCCGGCTGGCATTCGGCGCGGGCTCGCCGAACATGACCCGCCACTTGCCCTGCAACTCGGGCACCGTCATCGCCTTCAGCGCCGCCAGTTCGGCCAGGACGTCAATCCCCTCCGCCGGGCGCGCAAGCGCGGCGCTTGCGCCTGATTTCCTTGTGTTTTTCCTCATGCCTCGTCTCCAACTCGGTTTTGCACCTGTCTCCGACGACGGCGTCTGAGGGCGAGAATGTCCAGCGAACTGTCTCTGTCGAGCGGAGAATTCTCGTTCGTTTCCCGTGGGTTGGTGCGCGCGATGGCGCTGGCGAGGATGGCGGCCAGTTCCGCCAGCCGCTCATCAGTCGTGAGCGTCTCGGCCGGCGGCGCGAAGGCGATGTCGTCTTGCATGGGGAGCGAACCTCCTGAGGCGGTTTGCTCCGTGTTCGCTGGTCGCGGCTAGCGAATTCAAGTTAAAACAGTGGGTTGTCGTAGAATTGCGAAACTCAGGGTATTCAGTCGAAAGTGATGACGGAGCGCTTCCTTGCAGTGCCTGAGCCGTCTCGCCTAACTCAGAGCTGTGATTGTTCGCGTCTAAAGGAACGGCGAAGCCATTTCAGAACAGGCTGTCGTCAAGACGACTCACGCCCTCATATGCTAAATGATTCTCGATCTGAACCTTCACCAAGTAGTTGCTTAATTTTAGTGTAGTTCTGTACATCCAGCGGTCACTTGATTTATTATAAGTCGTAAAGTTGTCATTCTTGAAGTTTATGCAAAGGTCTCCTGCCGCGTTATAGGCCTGTATCGCAAGGGACACCGTCTGCAGATCATGTCTATGGTTAATCCGAAAACTAATGCCTTCTGTTGAAAGAGAAATATCACTTAGGAAAGCAAAGCGTTTGTCAAAAACCTTCAACTCCTCCGACACGGAACAAAAATCATGCCATTGGCTAGCTATATCCCCGAGCATATGAATAAAGGTATCGCGCTCGGGCTCCGAGCGAAACCATATGCCTGAGAGCACGTCGGACAAGAGAAGCGGAGACTCTGGCAGGACCTCCGCACACCTATGGGCTATTATGGAGTGGTCGCCGTTAATGCCGCCCTCGTGATAAACATTTTCAAAAGGGATGGCTCCAAAGAATGCTTCGTCATCTCCCGTTCTTGCGGCATGGTTCTGCATGTTTTGGTCGGAGAAAATTGTATTTGGCTTAAGAAGTATCTTTTTTGCGTCCAACACATACATCACGAGTATTGGAGCATGCGCCCCCGGGCCATACTGACAATCAGCTGGCTTCCGAATTCCCTCAATGTGGAACTGCGTGGGGGTTCGTGGCCGAAAATAGAGCCGCACTCTGCCATGAGCTTCTTGGCGATTATCAATAACGCCGCCTGCAGCCACATCGAGAATTTGCGCGCGCTCTGGATCATTTCGAGCTCTCAGGCAACCCTCCCTCGCTATGGCCAGGCCATTCTCGAGAGGCGCATGATGGAAGAGTCGAGCGGGCCAGTGCTTTCTGTATGGGCGCATGCCTGCGCCAAGCCGCTCGGTCCAATGCGATATGTGTTGATCTACGGTTGCCTCGCCTAATGCCATGAAAGCTCAGTCTGCGCTCCCGGACTTTCGGCATCGAAGGATGCAGCGACCTCGGGCCTCAACTCGACAGCAATCTCCGGTTTTGGCTTACCCTTCCGGTGGATTTGTACGGCGCGAACATCCGGCAATATTTGCATCATCGCGAGAAGTGGCTCGGCCGCTCCCCTTGCAGTCCAGCCAGCTTTCTCCTTCGTTACCAATCCATTCAGCAGGCTAAGCCAAACACCCCGAAGATCGCCTTCTTCAAAGCTCCAAGAGCCTTCTCTATTTTTGATAGTTAGCTTGTCTCGATCAAAGGTCGCGCTGAATTCTTCATTTTCGCTCGTACGAATATTTGCAGAATATTGAGATATTTTCGCAAGTGCAGCCACGAAGTTATGAAAAGATAGATTGGTCATGGACGCTCGAAGCTCAACCGCGAGCGGTTCAAGATGCTCGGGCAATCCTATGTCCTTCGTAAAGTCGTGAATGAATATTGGGATGGGTAGATCAGATAAATATCTCTCCATCAACGGCCGCACTTCTTTCCAATCCAAATTACCGTTGCCACATCCGAGCTTTGGGAACGCGACCTCGGTAATGCCCTGAGATTCATAAGTCTGCACGAACTTTCCCAACCCAGATTCAATCCACTCCATTCTCGAGGGGCGTCGCCAGTGCATTTTCGTGGGGAAGTTCAGGATCCATTGCTCGGAGCCACGCCATAGCCAGAGCTTGCCAGGTTCCAGAAGCTTCTGATCGCAAATGCGCTTGTAAGCAACGAACATATTCGGTTCGCGCTCTTTGAAGGCTTTCGCTATTCCCTTCCCCATCACGCCAACGCAGTTGACAGTGTTGACCAGTGTCTGCGAATTGGCTTCGAGAAGGCTGGTTCTCTTGTAAGTCAGCACGGTTCTCGACCTCTTCTCTCTTGGGCCACCAGACACGGTTGGCTCTTCTCGTCAATAGAACACAGTGTGAACACGAAGGCAACGCTACGGATTTTCCGAAGGATTTGATCGGCAGCAGGCCGAGGGAAGCATATCGTCGCGGAGCATATCGGCTGAGCACGGGGCTACGTCCGTCAATGCCGCATCGCCCCTCGCACCATGCCATCCGTCTCCAACCGCAGCGTCGCCCGCCACAGCGGTGTCTTCATGAACACGGCCTCCTCGAAGCGATAGCTAGCCGTGCCGCGTCCCTGCTGCAGCAGCCCCGCCCAGCAGAGCGGACGCAGCACTTGGATGAAGAGCTGGCCCACCACCTCGTCATACCGCGGTAGCGGCCCCTTCTCGGGCTTGCCGAATAGCACGCGGCGGAGGTGGGCACCGGTCGCGCCGTCCTCGGTCTCGACGTTCAGCACGTTCAGGCACACGTCCCAGTTGCCGAGAATTGGCGCATCGTCGAAACGCGACAGGCTGGCGTGGTTAATGCGGAACAGGAAGAACGGGACGACCGCGCCGAAGATGCGGCCGGGATGACCGGCCAGCGTCTGGCCCGCTTTGGTCAAGCGGAACTCGCCTTTGTAGTGCCGCCCCAGCTTCATCGCGATCATCAGGTCGTGCAGCACCACGAGCGGGGCGAAGTCGGGCTCGTTCAGCACCTTAATGACGGCGAAGAGGTCGGCCTCGGTGTGGCCGGGCCAGTCGAACGCGGCCGCGGCCCAATGCACGAAGACCCGCTTGAAGGCCTTGGACGGCGTCAGGGGAATGCCGCCATCCTCGCCGATCCAGGCGAAGGTCTTCTCCATCCCGCGCACCACCGGCGAGAACGCGAGCGCCGGATCGGCATCGTCGATTTCCGTGAACGCGATCACCTCAGATCTCCCGCGCGAACCAACGGATGCGGCCGACGATGTGGATCTCGTCGGCCGTTCTTTCGTATTCGGGGTAGTGCTTGTTGTCGGAGATGACGCGCACCGCGGGCGGGTCGCTGTTGGGGATGTGCTCGAGCCGCTTGGCCACCAGACCCATCCCGTCGTCCAGCACGAAGATGCCCGGCGGGTTGGGCGCGCGGCGGGTCAGGTCGACGAGCACGGCGTCGCCGCTGAGGAGTGTCGGCGCCATGCTGTCGCCTTCCACATGCATGATGCGCAGTTGAGACGGGCTGGCCTTAAGCTTGTGGCGCATCCACGACTGGCGGAAGTGATAGACACGGCCGGGGGTGTCACCGTCTTCGGTCACCACCGCGCTTCCGCCCATCGAGGGCCGAGGCGTGGCGTGGGCGATGGCCACGAAGGTATCGTCGGGGTTCTCGACGAAGGGGGGCGTGCCCTCGACCTCGCCGATGCCGTGGATCAGCCAGTCGCGGTCCACCTTCAGAACGCGGGCAACCTCGGCCAGTCGGTAGAGGCCGGGGCGGGCCGAGCGGCCGCGCAGGATGTCGTAGACGAAGGAGCGGTGCACGCCGGCCATCTCGGCGACATGGGCGGGCGTCAGGCCGAGCTGATGGGCGCGGGCCCGCAAGCGATCGGCCAGAGTGTGCTGCTCGGTCATGTTTTCCTTAAGGGCATTTGGATGAAATAGGATAAAACAGGATTGATGTGGACCTGTCAAGCGATTAGAACAAAACCTAAACAATCGCACATGGGAATCGGGGGTCCGGATGGAGATCGAGAAGTCGTATTTCACCCTGCCGGAGATCCTCGAGCGCTGGTCCATGTCCGAGGCGGACCGTCGGGTGCTAGGTGGGATAATTTACATCAGGAAGAACGGGTTACAGTGGAAGGACGCGCCTGCCGTGTATGGGCCGCCGAAGACGCTCTACAACCGGTTCGTGCGCTGGTCACGCATGGGCGTGTTCGCCCGGATTTTCGTTGAACTGGCGCAGCCTGGGCACGACGGCGGGATCATCATGATCGACAGCACGCACCTCAAGGCGCATCGCACGGCGGCAAGCCTCTCAAAAGGGGGGCTCGGCCGCGGGCCATCGGACGGACCAAAGGCGGGCTGAACTCCAAGCTTCACATGGTCTGCGACGGGCTGGGCCGGCCGCTGACCTTCTTCCTGTCGCCCGGCCAGATGAGCGACGCGAAGGGGGCGTTGGCGCTGCTGAGTGCGCTCCCGCCCGCCACAACCCTCCTCGCAGACAAGGGCTACGATGCCGACTGGTTTCGTGAAGCCCTGCAGGACAAAGGAATGGCGGCCTGTATCCCGGCCCGGCGCGGGCGCAAGAACCCCGCCAGCCATGACCGAAAGCTCTACAAGCAGCGCCACCGGATCGAGAACCTGTTCGCCCGCCTGAAGGACTGGCGCCGGATTGCAACCCGCTACGACAGATGC
>CBDCIZ010000001.1:0-10685 GCA_965217685.1 Aurantimonas sp. | reverse complement strand
GATAAGAGTCTTCCTGCTGGAGTGTCCCATTCCAGCAGGAAGTTCTCATGCGGTTGAAGTTCTCAGAACCTGAGCTCCTCGCGGCCAAGCTGCCCAAAATGGTTGTGCCTGCCCAACTCGAGTCCTTCTGGCACGAGACGGCGGCACCCCTTGCGCAAAAGCTCTACGCCCGAACCGGCGTATCGGCCCGGACCCCGTTCATGGTCGAGGACGGCTTCGCACTACATGAGCTCGGAAGCGCCATTCTGAGGACGATGACGAACCAGAAGGGTGGACGGACGACGATGGCCACCTACGGCCGCCACGCGTTCCGCTTCCTCGCCACGATGATCGGCGACGACGTGGACATCGCCGACGTCACGCCCAATCACCTACTCCAATACAAGGCACGCCGCATGAGTCCCGCGGACGGGCAGCCGATCGAGCCTGGGTCCTGGAATTCGGAAGCGGCAGCCCTGAAGGCGCTGTTCGACGCGGTCGTGGTGCTCGGGGTCCGCCCCGACAACCCGTGCAACCATCCCAACCTCGATTGGAACGAGCGCGGCGCAGCGGTGGAGCCAGACGAACCCAAGTTCATCACACTGGAGCAGTTCCGACGATTCCGCGATCACGGGCTCATGGTCCGCACGCGATCGCCGCTGAGGAACGCGGCCTATGCCGAGATGCAGCTCACGTCGGGGATGCGGCTCTACGAATCGAACCAGTTCCCGCGCACGGCTCTTCCGGCCGATCCGCAGGCGGCAACCGGACGCGCGTTCTCCTACCAGGTGCCGGCCCTTGACGGGAAAGGACATCGCGCACGCAAGGTGCCGATCGCTGTGAGTGCCTTCCGTCGCATGCACGATTACGACCGGCTCGAACGCGTCCCCCGCCTCGACCGCTGGGGGCTGGAGGATACCACGGCAATGTGGCTCAACCAGTCCGGAGAACAGATCGGCGTCTCCGGCTAGGAAGCCGTGTTCCGACGGGCGAGCGAGCTTTCCGGGGTCGACGTCATGCCGCACACGCTGCGGCACACCTTCGCGGTCTACATGTTGGCTGGCCTGCTCCGAAACGCAATGGTGTCGGCGGCCCGAGCTCGCGACGAGGTCCGCCGCGCAACCGAGGGCGGACGCACCGACGTCTACGCGGCGATCTTCGGTGACCCCCTTCGCAAGCTGCAGAAGCTGCTCGGCCACAAGCACTACGAGACCACCTTCATCTACCTTGAGGTGCTCGGTGCTGACGACAGCGTGATCGACGAGGCCTTGTCGATCTTCGATTCCGCGTTCGGATCGGAGGAGGATTATCGTGACCTCGTCGCCTGACAGCTCACCGGCATACAACGCCGAGATCAAGCCGCGGGGCCGTCGCGGACGAGCGTCGAAACCGGTACCGCCCGTCGCCAGCGGGGTCGTCCTTGGCCTTCCCCGCAAGTCGAATCCCGCCGACTGGCTGCACCGACATCACGATGCGGCCAATCCGATCTCGTGGGCCTTCGCAGCCGCACGACCGGCCTTGGGGCGTGTCGTGCTCGATGCAATCTACGATCTGTCCGGCGTGGGAAGGCCGATCGGCTTCCATGCCTCAGCGCTATCCTACCAAACGCTGTGCAAGCCGTTCTTCCTGTGGCTGGCGGACACGGCGGCGGACGAAAGCGGCGATCTGCCTGGCGCAGCGACACCGCACATCCGGCCCTCGCTGATCGAGAACTTCCGAACGCACCTCCGCCAGCGCGTCGCCGCCGAGGAGATCACCGACAAGACGGCCTATCGCTACGACGCGTCGATCCTGCGCGTGCTTCGACATGCGTGGCACGCCGCTCCGGAGATCTTCGGCCCGGGGTGGCGCGAGGAACACTTCATGCCGGGCGAATACAACCTGCAGACCACGCCGCACGAGCCCTACAGCCACGCCGAAGCTCAGCGCATCCTCAAGGCTTGCACTTCCGCGATCAGGTCGGGCGCCGGCCCCGTCGGCCTCGCCGATACCTGCGAGGCCGCTTGCCTGGTTGTCCTCGGCCTCAAGCTCGGCATCGAACCCGAATGCCTCGGGCGGCTCACGTTCGGAAACGTCAGGGCAGACGGCGGCGGTCGCCTGACAGTCACCTACATCAAGCGGCGCGGCGGCGGCGGGAACGGCTTTCGGAAAAAGTGGACCACGAACCCAGCGAAGTCATCGGCCGCCGACGAGGCGACGGAGGAAGATGCCGAAACCCTCGAAGTGACCGGCAATACGTTCGCTGACGCCGGCGGCGTGCTCGCGCTGCTGCGCGACGCCGCCAACACACGGGCAATCTCGGCGGGACGTGATCCCAGGAGCGAACCCCTGTTCACCATTTCGATGGTGCCTGAAACCTTCTCCGACTTCAGCGATGCGCTAGAAGCCGCAGGGCTACGCGGCGACGATGGGCTCCGCCTGGCGGTGAAGCGCTCGCGGCTCCGACCGACCTGGCGCGTCCAGCGCACCATCCGGCACGGCGGTCGCATCTCGATCGATCGATCCGACAACACACCCGACGTCCGCGCCAAGCACTATCTCGAGAACGAGCGGATGGCGCCGTTCCACCGTCAGGCCGTGATCGACGCTCAGGAAGAGGCGCTCCGCCATGCGATCGCGCCGGGCCGTCCGCGACTCACGCCGACCGCAACTGTGGTCAACGACGACGTGGCCGTCACGAACCTCTCTACCGCCGAGAGCGAGATTGCGGTCGCGGGGCAGCAGGATCTGTGGCTCGCCTCATGTCGCGACTTCAGCAACACACCCCACGACGCGCCCGGCAAGGCCTGCTCCCGCCCGTTCCACGGTTGCCTGTCTTGCCGCAACCCCATCGTAACCCGACGCAGCCTTCCGTTCATCCTTGCCTTCCAGGAACATGTCGAAAATCGGCGACGCGAGATGAGCGCTGCTGAATGGGAGGCCGTATTCGGCCAGTCCTGGCGCGAGATCACTCAGGCGATCCTGCCCGAGTTCGATGCGGAAGCGATCGCCGAGGCCCGCACCATCGCGCGCGGCAAGGATCTCGTGGCCCACCTGCCGCCCCAGCTACGCGCGTGACGGCCGAGGTGCTTCGGATGCCCTTCCCGGCGTCGCGTCTGGCCATCCCGCCCGCGCGCATCGCCGACGACACGCCCGTGCTACCGGGCATTCCAGGCACCCCCTTGTTCGGCGAACCTCGGTGGGATCTCGGTGCCGCCGATCACCACGACGGGCGGGCCGCCTCGCAGTGCATCATCGACTGGACCGAGATCGAAGCGTCGTATCCGGCGTGGGTCCCGATGTTGAAGGAACTGTGCTGGCACCGCCTCAACACCCGTCTGCCGACCCAGCTCACGATCAGCGTTTACCACGCTGCCCGCGAACAGATGCGGTTGCGTCGATTTCTACGCTGGCTGCATGTCGAACACCCCGAGGTGAACGATCCACGCCGGCTCACGCAGGCTGTCCTGCACGAGTACCGGATGTGGATCGAGCGGCATGCTGCCGGTGACGACCCAGTGCAGCTAAACCCTGCCGCCGGCACCAACCCGCGAACGCAGGAACAGGTAAGCCCCGAAACCGTCTGGTCCTATGTCGGCCCCTTCAGGTCAATTGACCTCTACGCCTCCCACCTCGCGACGCCGCTGTCCTTTTCGCCCTACGATGGAAAGCTCAGCGGCTCGTCCGTGGGCATCAAGAACGACCGCGACGAAAACACGACCCCTGTTCTTCCGGATGCGGTCGTCAAGGCCCTGATCCCCGCAGCGCTCCGCTATGTCGAGCACTATGCGCCCACGATCAGGGAAATGAGCCGCGACATGATCGAATTTTGGCAAGCAAGGCCCAACGCCGGTCACAAATTCCCCGGATGGACGGAGGAAGTCGCGGACTGCCCAGTGCTCGGGCAGCCTTGGCGAACTCCTCTCGCATCGTCTACCAAGAAGGCGCATCACCTATTCCGCCAGGAGATGAGCAACCTCGTCGCGGCCTGCCTCGTCATCATTCTCTACCTTTCCGGCATGCGGCCGGGCGAGGTCGTGAACCTGCTCGAGGATTGTTTGAGGCATCCCGTCGATCCCGGCACGGGGCTTCGGGATCGGAGCCGAATCGTCGGCAAGCCTCTCAAGAAGCGTGGACGTCATCGTCAGGAGGCGGTCGAGTGGGTGGTCACCGACCTCGTCGCCACCGCGGTCGAGTTGCTCGTGACCATCCTCGCGCCGTATCGGGAGATCCACGGATCCAAGCGGCTCGTCCTCAACCAGAACGCGCTGCGCCGCCACAGAGAAAATGTTGGCTCACCGCTCCGCCGAACCAAACCCGGCTATCCGATGTCAGTCGTTTCGCTCGGCCTGCTCATAGACGCGTTCTACGACCGGGTGCGCGAGCACCAGTCGATCCTGGTCGCGCTCGATCCGGCGAGCCACGAGGATGCGCCGGAATACCAGGTCAACCCCGCGCAGTTCCGCCGCACCCTCGCGCGCCACATCGCGCGTCAGCCCTTCGGCATCATCGCGGGCAAGATCCACTACCACCACGTCTCCACGGCGATCTTCGAGGGCTACGCAGGCTCGGCGGACGACGAGTTCATGCTCGACGTCGAGGACGAACGGGTGCTCGCCGGCATCGACATCCTCGAAGGCATGCGAACTGACGCGCGTGACGGCCTCGCCAGCGGCGCAGCAGCCGCGAAGGTTCTCGAAGAATACGAGCGCGTCCGCGATCGGATCACCTTCGATGGGCTGGTCGATACCTCAGCCGGTGGCATCGTTGTCGACAACGCGGTCCGGCGTCTCGCTGAGATCGTTCACGTCGGCACGCTGAGCAACTGCATCTTCGACGTGTCGAAGGCGGCGTGCCTGACGCAGAAGGAACGCGACGACGGAGCTTCCGCGCCCCACATCAACATGTGCTCGCCTGACAAGTGCGGCAACGCCGTGGTCGGCAAGTGCCATGTCCCCAAGTGGCAGGCGCTCAAGGACGAGGTCGACGAAATGATGACGAAGGCGAGGTCCGGGCCGCAACGCTCTTCGCTCAAGACGGCATCCGAGCGCTACGGCGCGGTCATCCGCAAGGCATCCCAGCAATGAGCGAAACGCCGACCTTCGAAGAGATCGTCGCACGCAACGACGCGCGCGTAGCTGAGCTCGAGCAGCTCGGCGAGCGACGCCGGGGACCGGAGGAAAAGGAATTCGTCATCCGCGCGGCGATGGCTCGCTTCGCGCGCGGTGCCACAACGAAGACGGATGGATCGTGGACCGTGGTCAACCTGGTCGAGGAGTCGGGCGTGCCCCGCCCCACGCTCTACCGTTACGACCGCGAGGTTCAGGAATTCCAGAGCATGGCGGCGGCCGCGCCGGCGGGTATCGGCGGTCACCGCGAGGAGCTGAAACGCCTGCGCGGCGAACTTGCGGCGGAGCGTCGCGCGTCACGTGAGGAGCGGAAAAGGCATCAGGATGTGGAGGACGCCCTGCTCGAGCGCATCCATGCGCTTTCGCTCATCGTCGCCTCCGCGACCGGCACGATGGGCGTTCCGACGCTGGTCGAACTGAAGCGGGCCCAAAAACGGGGTTAAGGAGGAAGTCATGACGAGAGCCGAGGAGGCGCGCGCCGCTTTCGCGGGCCATGTCACCGCCAAGCTGCCCATTCCCGCGACGATCGACGGCAAGGTCAACGTCACGGGCCTGTGCCGGGTGCTCGGCCTCACGCCCACTCAGAATTACACCCAGCATTTCCATCGCGACCAAGGGCTCAAGGACGCGGTCAACGAGGTGGCCGTTCCGCAGGGCCTACAGCCGATCGGCGCACGCACGGGTGACGTCGACGACGCACTGCTGGACAAGCTCGCGTATGCCAACCGGCAGGCCAGCGCCGATGCCCGCAGCGCGGTCGAGGAGCGCGCCGCACACGACGCGATCTACGAGGAGCTGGTCGAGTTGCGCCGTCAGCTCGCCCACGTCACGCTCGAGCGTGACGGTGCAATCGCCCGTCTCAGGTTGTTCCAGGAGGGCGGGCTGCCGCCCGAGGCATGACTCGCGTAGCTGTCACCAGCGTGCTGAGCCAGACCGGGTTCGGCGCCATCCTTGGCGTCACCGACGAGGCTGGCCGTCCGCTCCGCGTCCGTTCCCGCGAGCCGCTCTCCGCCAACGTCGGTGACGTGCTCGATGTTGACGGCGAGGAGGGAAGCTATTCCGGCCAGCACGGCATCATCATTCAGATCGACGCCACACGCGTTGCGACTGCGGCGGCGACCGGAAGTCTCATTGTTCCTTGGCTCTGCCAGCTTCCCGGCATCGGACGCGTCAGGGCCCGACGCCTGCTCGACACGTTGGGCGACGACCTGCTTCCCGCGCTGCGTGACCGCTCCCGTCTCGACGAGATCGGGCGATTGCTGGACCCCGCTCACCCGCTTGCCGGGGGCAAGCTCGCCCGCCGGCTCTTCGTCCAGCTCGCCAGCCGCGACGCCACCGAGGAGGTCGGCATGGCCGAGGGCGAATTCATGCGACGGCTGGAGGCGCTCGGCGTCGACGACATCCGCGCCGCCCGGAAGCTGTGGCGGCTGATCGGCTCCGTCGATGCCTATGAGAAGCTGGTGAGCAAGCCCTATCTGGCGGCACCGCTGCTCCCGTGGCCGAAGGTCGACGCGATCGGCCGAGCCATCCTCGCACCCGGCATGCTGGAACGCGACGTGCCGCATCACCGCGACCGGCTGGTTGGTGCCGTCGATTCGGTGTGGCGCGATACCCTCGCGCGCGGCAGCACCGCCTGCACCGTTCCAACAATGGAGCGTCGCCTCGAGCGTCTGTCAGTGACGCCCGGGCGGGCCATCGCGCTCGCTCTGGAACGCCGTCGCACTTGGCAGACCGGCAACCTCCTCCGTGCCCCTGGGGCGGCACGTCTCGAGATGATGGTCGCTCGGCATATAGCTCGTCTTCGCGGAACTCGCGCGGCCATCAAGACGCCGACCATCGGAACGGAGGCACTACGCGGACTCAATGACGAGCAGCGCGCCGCGGTCGCCTTCATGGCCTCTCGCCCGCTGTCCATCCTCCACGGCGGCGCCGGTGTCGGCAAGACCACGACCACGCGCGCGATCTGCGCCGTCCATCAGGCGGCGGGTCGCAACGTCGTGCTGTGCGCCATCTCGGGCAAGGCGGCCCTTCGCCTATCACGAGCAACCGGGCGGGTTGCCCAGACGATCGCCCGGCTGCTGCTGTCGCTCGACGCCCAAGCCGCAGACGAGGGTCGGCATCCCGCCCCCGACCATATGCGGATCGACGAGGACACGCTCCTGGTCATCGACGAAGCCAGCATGGTCGACCTCGCTTCATGGTCGCGGCTTCTAGCCCATGTGCCGCAAGGCGCGCGCATCGTCATCGTGGGCGACCCAGGGCAACTGCCGCCAGTCGGTCTGGGCCGCGTGTTTCACGACCTGGTCGAGGCCGGGACCGATGCGATCGAGCTACGCACGGTCGTGAGGCAGGGCGCCGGAAACCCGATCATCGACTTCGCCCGCCAGGTCCGCGAAGGACATGTCCCTGACCTGCCCAGCTTCGTCGGCATGGAGGATGGCATCTTCCATGTCGACTGTCCCATGGAGGCGCTTGAACTCTCGGCCCTGAACGTGAGGGGAAAACTGGCTTGTGACCAGCTGCTCACCGTCGCCGGGCGCAACGCCACGTGCGATGCGATCGCGCGTGCCGTTCAGGCTGAGCGTCGCACGAACGGCGTCCCAGGACGACGGCTTGGGCCGCGCCTGCCTTGGGTATCGGTAGGTGAGCCCGTTGTCGTCACCGCCAACCGCTACGCCGAGGCGCTGACCAACGGCCTGATCGGGACCGTGACTGGCCTCGAGCCCGCCGAGTTCCACTTCGATGGCGAATCCAGCTCCAGGGGGATCAGCCCGGAGGCACTGTGGGACGTCACCAGCGCGTGGTGCGTGACCGTCCACCGCGCCCAGGGAAGCGAAGCGGAGCGCGTCATCGTACTCCTCGACGCCCCCGGCATGATGACGCTTGAATGGCTCTACACGGCACTGACACGCGCAACTCGACAGGTCGTGCTGGTGGGGCCACGCGCCCACCTACAGGCGGCGGCCAGCCGACGGCAAAACCGCGTCACCGGCTTCCCGCTGGAGCTCGCTCGAATGCAGGACCAAGAGGCGTAAGTTCGAAGGGCAGGGAAAAGGGAATGTTTTCCGACGCCCAGATCCATGACTGGCGCATCGTCCATGATTCCGCCGGCCACGTCCAGGCGGTAGCCGGCCGCGTGATGGGCGATCGTCAGGGGCGATGGCCCGACGGCACCTTCATCATCCTGCCCCGCATCGAGCAGGGCCAGGGGATCGGATGGAAGGCGCACCTCCGAACGGCGGACGGCGTGTTCTCGCTGGAAACCCCATTCTTCGGCGGCTTCGGAATGCGCTGAACGGCGCGCCCGGCCGACTGACCGCGATATCGCAGCCCGCGCCGATCAGCGCAGCTGATCCAACATTCACATCAAAGGAGACGCCCCATGCTCGACGCCTGGGACAGTGTGCCCGACTGGGCGAAAGTCGCGCAGGACTGGGAACGTGCGCTCGCCCGCACGGGTGCCAGCGCCTTCGCCGCGATAAAGACTCTAAATGTGATCGCCGACCATCCGGCTTCGCTGGCGGGTATGCTTGACCGCCCCGGCGCTTGGCTCCGCCGCGAAGACGTTGGCCACGTCGACACCATCACATCCGCGCGACTGCACGATCTTCTCGCCGAGGGCATCGAGCCGGCGGCGGACGAGCTTGCCCTTCACCTCGCCCGCGTCGGGGGGGATCGCGAACTCGTCGCTGCGCTGCTGATCCGCGCCACCGCTCTTGGCTACCCGCTGCGACGCGGCGAGACCCTGCGCGTCCTTGGCGAGCTCGCGGCCGCGCGCCTCGAGGTCGAGCACATCGAGTTGACCCGCCAGGGTGGGCGGCCGCGCCTTATCATCCGTGGCGGCGAGGTGCGCGCGCCCGACAGCTACGAGCAGACCATCCGCGCCCTCGCCGGTGAGCACGGCGCTATGCTGAAGGCACTTCAGCCCGTTCGCTTTCGGCCCTTCATCGAACGTCAGGGTCGCCGACGCGCTGCCTCGATCGAGGAGTTGCGTGGCGGCCTGCTGGCGGACCTAGAAAGTATCGCCCAGGGTGGCCTGCCGACTGTCATGGATCCGATTGATCGCGCCGCCAGCCCGATCGTTGGGCGGATCGGCGACGACCATATCCAGCAAGCTGACGAGACCGTTCAAGGTGCGATTCGCAACGCGATCATCGACGCGATCTATGAGGGGGCCACGCTGATCGAGAAGATCGACAAGGAGGCACCCGAGGACGTCTGGATCGCGGATGACCCGCCCTTCTCGATCACGCTCGTCGCGATCCGAGACGACGGCTACCTGGTGAAGCTCGTCGACGAGGACGATGGCCGGCCTGGCGCTCCGCCCGCCACCATCACCGTTCTCGTCAGCGCTGCCGGGCGCCTCTCCGACGAGCATCGGAAGGAACTCGGCGTCTTCGTCGCGGACGTGCTCGAGCGCATCCGGAACGAGTGGGGCAATGCCAGACTGGCGCGGCCCACCTACAGCGTGCCGTCGAGCGCGATCCGCGTCTCGCCGCTCACCCTGACGCTGCTGCGGCTGGTCGGGATCGAGGCGGATCAGGACCTCGACTTCGAGCGCGGGCCGAACGGTGCCGAGGACGCCCGCCCGCTCAGCTTCATGCCACTCGTCCGCTACGGCGTAGCGGTCCACGGCTGGCGGCTGCACGCCGGACGCATTGCGCTCGCGTGCCCGGTCAACGGCGGCATCGTCTTCCGTGACGATGGTCATGTCGTCAGCGTGGCGTTGCCCCGCCCGGTCGGCGACGATGCGTTGGAGCAAGAAGTCGGCGAGGTGCTCCGCACGCCCGCGCTTCGGGACCTGGATGGCGCGTTCGTGGATCGCGTGGCAACGGATGATCGTGGATGGAGCGTTCTCTACATCAGGAGCCGGCCTCGCCCGCTCGCCCAATCATAGCGGACTAACGGGGAACCAAGATGGTCGGCGTCGCGGTCAGCTGCGATCCGTTTCGGACACGCGGTTCGCTAGGATGCGGCGCAGGATCTGCTCATACAGTTTGGCAGGGATCTGGCCGTAGAACGGTGTCCCGTCCGGCGTCGGCCGCACGTCGACGCCGACCCAGATAAAGCGGTTGAGGTCATTGCAGACCACGCCGCAGTCAAGCTCGAGGCTGAGATGTTGGGCGACGCGCGGCGGCAGCATAGCCAGCTGCTCAGGTTCGTGGTGCTTGGTCGTGATCGGCGCGGTGATGACGACCAAGCCCGCCTTGGTCTCGGTCGCGGCGAGCACTAGGCAGGGCCTGTCCTTGCGTCCCGACTCCTCTCCCTTGGCCGCTTCGTGCCGCCACAGGTAGCTATAGAGGATGACATCGGTCGGCTGCGGCTTAGTCCATGAGGCTGTCGAGGGCACGCGCGCTCTCCGGAATGACCGCGTCACGCAGCGCCTTCAGATCAGCCTGCCCGAGCTCGCCGGGATGCAGCGCGATATGATCAAGGCGGGCAAGCCGCTCGTATTCAGCGGCTGGCATCATCACCACGCGCGTGGCGCCGTTGCGCTCGACCGCCAGCGGATGGGTCATCGCCTCGTCGTAGTAGAAGCCGAATCGCTTCGACACGTCGGTCGACGACGCGCGCTCAAGGGTCTCGATTGTCACCTGC